>CASTQR010000112.1 GCA_949451265.1 uncultured Eubacteriales bacterium
TTATACCGCCCCGGCAGCGGCCAGTACCAGTTGCCGCTGGTCATGTTCACGTTGTTGTTGTTCTGCTGCTGCTGGCGCTCCAGCTCGGCCAGCTGCTGGGCGTACTTCCGCTCCGCCTCCTTGAGCTGCTTGTTGATGAGGGCTTCGCTCTCGGCCAGCTTCTTGGCCTCCTCCGCCGCCTCGCTCTCCGACGCGGCGATCTGCTTCAGCAGCTTATCCTGCTCCGCCCGCTTGGCCTCCAGCTCCTGCTTCTGCTCCTCCAGCTCCGCCTGGGCGGCGGCCTGATCGTCCCGGCTGGCCTGTACCTCGTCCCGGGCCGCGGCGATCTCCCGCTGGGTGTTCTCCAGCCGGTCGATGATCCGGTTGGAGTACTCCATGATATCGGTGATCAGCGTGGCGTACTCCAGCAGCTCGGAGAAGGAGGACGCCTGGAACAGGATGGACAGGTAGGACACGCTGCCCGTCTCCTCCAGCCAGCGCGTTTGGCGGTAGAACTCCTCCAGCTGCTCCTGCTCCTGTACCTCCAGATCGGCGATGTCCGCCTCCTTGGCGGCGATGTCCCCGTCGTACTGGTCCAGCAGCTGCTGGCTGGCGTTGATCTGGCTCTCGGTCAGCACCACCTGGCCCTGGATCAGCTCCATCTGCTCCTTGGCCTTGGACAGGTCGTTGCGGATGGCGGCAAGCCGCGCCTCCGCGTCCTTCTTCTGATCCTTGATGTCGGCCAGCTCGTCCTTGATATTCTGGATGTCGCCCTTGGTCACCGTGGCGTGGCCCAGCAGGCTCAGCGCCGGCACCAGCACCGTCAGCAGCAGCGCCGCCGCCAGCACAATGACTATGATCCGCTGTGTTCTTTTATTCATATCGCGCCTCCTGGCCAGCTCTTAAACTTCCATCTTCCCCCACCCTCGTCGGGGAACGATACGATTTACACCTGTAGGAACCGCCGGATGGCGAAGCCGGAGCCCACCGCGCCAATGGCGGCGCCCGCCCCCAGGAACACCCACAGCACCCAGTTCCAGATCTCCTTGAACTCCAGCAGCTCGAACAGGGTCAGCGCCCCGCTGCCGATGATGGCGCGGCACACCGCGCCGTACACCGCCCACTGGAGGAAGAAGGCCACCAGCGCGCCCATGAGCCCCAAAATCAGCCCCTCTACGACGAAGGGCCCCCGGACAAAGCCGTCGGTGGCGCCGCACATCTTCATGATGGCGATCTCCTCCCGGCGGGTAAAGGTGGCCAGCCGGATGGTGTTGGCGATGATGAACAGGGACACCGCCGCCAGAATCGCCACCAGCACCCAGGCCAGCGCCGTCACGGCGTTGCGCACCGCCACGAAGCCCTCCGCCAGCTCGCCCTCCGCCCGGTGGCCCGCCACGCCGGGCAGGGCATCCACCGCGTCCACCGTCTCGGTGAACCGCTCCAGGTCGATCACGTGGATGGACAGGCGGTCCCGGAACACCTCGTCGGGGATATTGGCGTACAGCCCGTCCCCCTCCCGGCCCTCCAGGTAGGCGGCCTTGGCCTCCTCCTTGGTGATAAACTTCACCGACTCCGTGTCCACATTGTCCACGGCCTTCACCCGGACGATCAGATCCTGGATCTGGGCGTCGGTGTACGCCTCGTCGATATAGGCCAGGAACTCGTTTTTGTCCTCCAGCTGTTTCAGGTTGGCGTCCACGTTCATGGCCAGCAGGGAGAAGGAACCCATGATCAGCAGGCAGGCCACGATCATGCACACCGCCGCGAAGGACATCAGCCCGTGGGAGAACACGCTCAGGAATCCTTCCTTGAAAAAGTACCCTATGTTAATTCGTTTCATACCCTGTAGTAGCCTCCCTGACCGTCCCGCACCAGCTCCCCGTCCTTGATCGCCACCACCCGCTTGGAGAAGCGGTTCACCAGATCCTTCTCGTGGGTCACCACCAGCACGGTGGTACCCATGGAGTTGATCCGCTCCAGCAGCGTCATGATCTCCAGGGAGCGCTTGGGATCCAGGTTTCCGGTGGGCTCGTCGGCGATGATCATCCGGGGGTTGTTCACCAGCGCCCGGGCGATGGCCACCCGCTGCTGCTCCCCGCCGCTCATCTCGTTGGGGTAGGCCTCCGCCTTGCCGTCCAGCCCCACCAGATCCAGCACGTAGGGGATGCGCTTGCGCATTTCCCGGCCGCTGGCCCCGATGGTGCGCATGGCAAATTCCAGGTTCCCCTGCACCGTTTTTTTCTCGATGAGGCGGAAGTCCTGGAAGATCACCCCCAGGGTGCGGCGCATATAGGGCACCTGCCACCGGCGGATGTTGTTCAGATTGTACCCGTTGACGATCACCCGGCCCTTGGAGGCGGAGGACTCAGCGGTGAGCAGCTTGACGATGGTGGACTTGCCCGACCCGGAGGGGCCCACCAGAAAGACAAACTCCCCGTCCTCAATGCGCAGATCAATCCCCTTCAGCGCCTTGGTGCCGTTGTCGTATTCTTTATATACATCGATCAATCGTATCACGGACGGTCTCCCCCACTGTAACTGCTTTGTAATCTTTTGCTATTATACCGGCTATCTGGAACAATGTCAACCGGGCCGGGCCCTTTCCCAGCATTCGCCAGCAAAATTTACAATCTGTCCAAACCGTCAAGCCGCGAAAGAAAGCCGCCCGGTTCGGGCGGCTTTCCGGCTTATTCAGGACTCGATACCCCGGCTCACCAGGTACTTCTTCACCATCAGTGCCACCTTGAAGGTGATGGCGTCGTCGAACTCCCGCAGATCCAGGCCGGTGAGCTTCTTGATCTTCTCCAGCCGGTACACCAGGGTGTTCCGGTGGACGAACAGCTTCCGGGCGGTCTCGGACACGTTCAGGTTGTTCTCGAAGAACTTGTTGATGGTGAACAGGGTCTCCTGATCCAGCGCGTCAATGGGGTTCTTCTTAAAGACCTCCCGCAGGAACATCTCGCACAGGGTGGTGGGGAGCTGGTAGATCAGCCGCCCGATGCCCAGGTTCTCATAGCTGATGATGGAGCGCTCGGTGTCGAACACCTTGCCCACATCGATGGCCACCTGGGCCTCCTTGTAGGTGCGGGCCAGGTCCCGGATGTGGCCCACGATGGTGCCCACGCCCACCACGGTCTTGATGCCCAGCTCCCGGGTGAGGGAGTCCTGGACGTTCTGGGCGATCTTCTGCACCTCCCGTATGTCGGCGTTCTCCCCCAGCTGCTTCACCAGGGCCACGTCCGTCTCGCTGATGGACAGCACGAAATCCGCCTGCTTGTCGGGGTACAGGGCGGACACTACGTCCACCGCCGACACGTCGGGGGCGCCAAGCTGCCGGATGAGGATCACCGCCCGGGGGGCCTCCGACAGGAAGTGGAGCTCCTTGGCCCGGACGTAGATGTCCCCCAGCAGGATGTTGTCGCACAGGATGTTCTTCACAAAGGTGGCCTTGTCGTTTTTCTCCTCGTAGTAGGTCTTGGCCCCGTTCAGGGCGATGACCGCCATGCAGCACACCAGGGAGGCCCGCTCGTCCTCCCCCCGGGCGAAGGCGGCGTAGTCCGTCTGCCCGTTCCAGCCGGGGAGGGATTTGAAGGTGAAGCCGCCGCTCACCACCAGGGAATCCTGTTCTGCCGCCAGCAGGGCGGCGGCATTGCCCCACTTTTCCCCGATGCAGCTCAGCTCATTGCAGGCGACCACCGTCCCCTGCTCGTCAATCACGCCTACGGCGCGGTCACAGCAATCCTTCATCTGGAGGACGACGCTTTGGAAGATCCGGCTGAACATGGCTCGTTTCCCCTTTCTCCGCGGCCGCGGACAGGGCGGCGTCGCACAGTCTCCGTCTCCCCCGGACGGGAATTGTGCGATGCGGCCCTGTATCTGCCGCAATCTCTGAATGTCACATCCCAACGCAGTCCATTATATCGGGTTTCATTGCCGATTTCAATAGTTTTTCAAAAAATATTTGTGAAATCTGCCAAAAATTTCGTCTCATTGACGGAAAAGCGCCTGGATCTCCCCCTCCGTTAGTGCTCTCCAACCACCTTTTGGCAAATCCGGATCCAAAATGAGCGGCCCGAACCGCTCCCGCCGCAGATAGCGCACCGGTTTGCCCCGGCTGGCCAGCATCCGCTTGACCTGATGGTACTTCCCCTCGTGGAGAGTGATCCGGGCGGTACGGTCCGTCAGCAGCTCCAATTCCCCGGGCTGGCAGGGGGTTCCGTCCCCCAGGACGATCCCCGCCCGCACCGCCTCCACATCGGTTTCGTCCAGCGCCCCGTCCACCTCCACATAGTAGACCTTGTCCACGTGGCGTTTCGGGGCCAGCAGGCGGTGGGACAGCGGCCCGTCGTCGGTGATCAGCAGCAGGCCCTCCGTGTCCTTGTCCAGCCGCCCCGCCGGGAACAGGCCCCGGCCCTGCCACTCCGGGCCCAGCAGGTCAATCACTGTGCGCTCCCCCGGCTCAGCCGTGGAGGACACCACCCCGGCGGGCTTGTGCAGCATCAGGTATACCGGCCCGTTTCCGCCGACGGGGGCCCCGTCCACCGTAATGGCAGCGTCCTCCGGCGTCTTCTGTTCCGGGGCGCGGCACACCGCCCCGTCCACCGCCACCCGGCCCGCCCGGATCAGGTCCCGGGCCTCCTTCCGGCTCCATTTTCCCGTGTTCGCCAGCCGTTTGTCCAGCCTGTCCATACTGTCTGCCTCCCGTTACCCTATCATATTGGGGAAAATCCCCTCATATTATTTCCTGAGAACCCATGGGAAGGATTTGATAGCATGATCATCGTCACCGCACGGGTACCAAAGAGACGGCTGCTGGCCGGGGGGATCACGGCCCTTTGCTGCTGCGCGGTGGTGGCCGCCGCCCTGCTCGCCACCCTGGGGGGGCGGGCCGTCACCGCGTCGGCGGAGGTGAAAAACATCCGCACCAACGACGACCGGCTGGCCTACCTGGGCGGACTGGGCTGGCAGGTGTCCCCCCAGCCCATCGCCACCGAGGAGCTGCTCATACCGGAGGAATTTGACGACAGCTATGCCGGCTACCTCAAGCTCCAGGAGGATCAGGGCTTCGACCTGGGCCGCTACCGGGGCAAGCGGGTGAAGCGGTATACCTACCAGCTCACCAATTACCCCACCCAGGACGAGCCGGTGCAAATCGCCCTGCTGATCTACAAGAACAAGGTGGTGGGGGGGCAGATCCAGTCCTCCTCCGGCAGCTTTCTCCACGGGCTGGCCCTGCCGGACAGCGGAACCAACGGACTCCAGCCCTCCCCGTCCCCCGCCCCTGCCTTTGGAGAACTGGTTTAGCAGATATAGCCCACAGGGGAGACGCGGCCGCGTCTCCCCTGCTTTTTTGCTGGATTAAACCACCTGTTTTCCGTGGAAGAACACGGCTTTCAGCTCCAGATCCGGGCCCAGCACGGCCACGTTGGCCCGCTTGCCCGCCTCCAGGCTGCCCACCCGGTCAAAGATGCCGATGGCCTTGGCGGGGTTCACCGCCGCCGCCCGCACCGCGTCCGCCAGGGGGATGCCGAAGGAGACGGCGGTCTTCATGCACGCCATCAGATCGGTCACCGACCCGGCGATGGTGCCGTCCGCCAGGGTGGCCAGGGGGCCCTTCACGATGACGTTCTGGCCGCCCAGGTC
>CASTQR010000113.1 GCA_949451265.1 uncultured Eubacteriales bacterium
ACGTCTACTTCGGCAAGCCCTGCGGCCTGATGGACCAGATGGGCTCGTCGGTGGGGGGCGCGGTGTTCATCGACTTCAATAACCCCGCTGACCCGGTGGTGAAGAAGGTGGATTACGACTTTTCCAAATCAGGCTACGCCCTGTGTATCGTGGACACCGGCTCCAGCCACGGCGACCTGACGGACGACTACGCCGCCGTCACCCGGGAGATGGGGGCGGTGGCCGCCCACTTTGGCAAGGCGGTGCTCCGGGACGTGTCTGTGACGGACTTCCGCGCCGCCCTCCCCGCCCTGCGGGAGGAGTGCGGCGACCGGGCGGTGCTGCGGGCCATCCACTTCTACGACGACGACCGCACGGCGAATCTGGAGGCCGCGGCTCTCAAGAACGGGGACTTCGACTTCTTCCTGACCCTGGTGAACCAGTCCGGGCTGTCCTCCGCCCTCCACCTGCAAAACACCTGGTCTGTCCATAACCCCCGGCAGCAGGCTATCCCCCTGGCCCTGGCGGAGGCCAAGCGGCTGCTGGACGGCGGGGCGGTCCGGGTTCACGGCGGCGGCTTCGCGGGCACCATCCAGGCGTGGGTGCCCCGCGGCGATCTGGAGCTGTTCAAGAACGGCATGGAGGCCCTGTTCGGGGCAGGTAAGTGCCACGTGCTGCGCATCCGCCCCGTGGGCGGCTGCGTGGTGGCGGAATAAAGGAGGGGCTCTATCATGATTGACAACGCGGTTTCCAAGCTGGTGGCTTACGCCCTGCAAACGGGGCTCATCCAGCCCTGCGAGAAGGACTGGGCCGTCAACACCATCCTGGACGTTTTGAAGCTGGACAGCTACGCCCCCGCCGGGGAGGACTGGGGTCAGGTGGAGCTGGCCCCGGTTCTGGAGGAGCTGCTGGACGACGCCCACCAGCGGGGCGTGCTGACGGAAAACTCGGTGGTCTACCGGGATCTGTTCGACACCGAGATCATGGGGCGGCTCACCCCCCGGCCCGCCCAGGTCATTGAGAAGTTCCAGACCCTGTACGCGGACGATCCCAAGCGGGCCACCGACTGGTACTACAAGCTCAGCCAGGACACCAACTACATCCGCCGGGACCGCATCGCCAAAGACGTGCAGTGGAAGTCCCCCACGGAGTACGGCGAGCTGGACATCACCATCAACCTGTCCAAACCGGAGAAGGATCCCAAGGCCATCGCCGCCGCCAAAAACCTGCCCGCCTCCGCCTACCCCCGGTGCCAGCTGTGCGCCGAGAACGAGGGCTACGCGGGCCGGGTGAACCACCCGGCCCGGCAGAACCACCGGATTGTGCCCATCACCATCAACGGCTCGCCCTGGTTTTTGCAGTACTCCCCCTATGTCTACTATAACGAGCACTGCATCTGCCTGAACGCAGAGCACACCCCCATGAAGATCGACCGGGCCTGCTTCGGCAAGCTGCTGGACTTCGTGGGCCAGTTCCCCCACTACTTCGTGGGCTCCAACGCCGACCTGCCCATCGTGGGCGGCTCGATTTTGGCCCACGACCACTTCCAGGGCGGGCACTATGAGTTCGCCATGGCCAAGGCCCCGGTGGAGACCCCCTTCACCTTCCCCGGCTTTGAGGACGTGGAGGCGGGCATCGTGAAGTGGCCCATGTCGGTGGTGCGGATCTCCTCCAAGAAGCCGGATCGGCTGGTGGATCTGGCGGATAAAATCCTCACCGCGTGGCGGGACTACACCGACGAGGCGGCGTTCATCTTCGCCGAGACGGACGGCGAGCCCCACAGCACCATCACCCCCATCGCCCGGAAGCGGGGGGAAAAGTTCGAGCTGGATCTGGTGCTGCGCAACAACATCACCACGGAGGAGCACCCCTTGGGGGTCTACCATCCCCACGCCGAGCTTCACCACATCAAGAAGGAAAACATCGGGCTCATTGAGGTGATGGGGCTGGCCGTCCTCCCCGCCCGGTTGAAGGACGAGCTGGCCGCGGTGGCGGACGCGCTGGCCAACGGCAAGGATCTCCGGGCCAACGAGGCCACCGCCAAGCACGCCGACTGGGCGGAGGGCTTCGCCAAAAACTACACCATCACGGCGGACAACCCCCTGGACATCGTGAAGAAGGAGACGGGGCTGGTGTTCGCCAAGGTGCTGGAACACGCCGGCGTCTACGCCCGTACCCCCGAGGGGAAGGAAGCCTTCCTCCGGTTCCTGGCCTCCGTGTAAGCGGCCTTGCGTCTCCCCTGCCTTTGTGATAGAATACCTCCGCACCCCCGTCCGGGCGTGCGGAGGTATTTTTTACGCGGGAGGGATACCCTTGAAGGAATTTACCATCGGCCCCAATGACGGGGGCCAGCGGCTGGACCGCTGGCTGGACAAGGCGGTGCCCCTCCTTCCAGCCCCGCTGGCCCAGAAGTACCTCCGCCTGAAGCGGGTAAAGCTGAACGGGAAGCCCGCCAAGCGGGACGCACGGCTCCGGGAGGGGGACGTGCTCCAGCTCTACCTCAACGACGAGTTTTTCGACGCGCCCACCCCGGACAACGCCTTCCTCCGGGTGGCGAAGCCCCGGCTGGAAATTCTGTATGAGGACGGGGATCTGCTGCTGCTGAATAAGCGCCCCGGCATGGTGGTCCACCCCGACGACAAGGAGCAGGTGGACACGCTGATCACCCACGTCCAGGCGTACCTGTACCAGAAGCGGGAGTGGTCGCCCTATAAGGAACACACTTTCGCTCCGGCGCTGTGTAACCGGATCGACCGGAACACCGGGGGGATCGTCATCGCCGCCAAAACGGCGGAGGCTCTGCGGGTGATGAACCAGAAGATCCGGGACCGGGAGCTGCAAAAGCTGTACCTGTGCGTGATCCACGGCGAGATGTCGCCCCGGGAGGGACAGCTCAAGGGGTATCTTTTGAAGGACGGGAACAGGGCCCAGGTGCGGGTATACGACCGCCCCGTACCCGGGGGCCGGACCGCGGTGACGCTGTACCGCACCCTGGAAACGCGAAACGGCCTGTCGCTGGTGGAGTGCGACCTCATCACCGGGCGCACCCACCAGATCCGGGCCCAGTTCGCCGCCACCGGACACCCCCTCTTAGGGGACGGCAAATATGGCCGGGAGCGGGACAATAAGCGGTTCGGCCGGCGGTACCAGGCGCTGTACTCCTACAAGCTGCGGTTTGAGTTTACCACCGACGCGGGCTGTCTCAACCACCTGAACGGGCGGGAGTGGACGGTGGAGGATGTGGATTTTGTGGAGGAGTATTTCCCGAAGGGGTGAACGGGCGTGGATTGGGAGATTGTAAACCTGCGGGAGCGGCCTGAGCTTTTGGAGCGGGCGGCGGCGTGGTTCCATGCGAAGTGGGGCATCCCGCTGGCCGCCTACCGGGAGAGTATGGCGGAATGTGTTGAGGGAAAAGGCCCCGTTCCCCAGTGGTACCTGGCGATGGACGGGACGGAGATCCTGGGCGGGCTGGGCGTTATCGAGAACGACTTCCACCACCGGAAGGACTTGGCCCCCAACGTGTGCGCCGTCTACGTGGAGGAGGCGTACCGCCGCCGGGGCCTTGCCGGGACGCTGCTGGAACACGTCTGCCGGGACATGGCGGGGCTGGGAGTGGATACCCTGTACCTACTCACCGGCCACACCGGTTTTTATGAGCGGTACGGCTGGGAATTTTTCTGCATGGCCCAGGGGGACGGGGAGGATACGCCCTCCCGGATGTATGTCCGAAGGTGGGGCGGATGAGTGATGCGGGACATCAAAACTTATAAGTTCGGGTTTGACCCGTGGGGGCTTGGGCTGTTTCTGGCGATCATGCTCCCCAATTTCCTGTGGTTCGCGGTTCCCGCGCCCAACGATATTCTGCGGGCGAAGTCCGTCACGCCCCTGCTGGACGGCGCGGGGCAGGTTTTTCAAATCGTCATGGCGGCGGCGCTGTGCGGGTGATCCATCCAACGCGCGGTGAATCCATCAAACGCGGGCTGGCGGCAGGGGCTTTGCGGTGTGCCATCGAAAAACCCCCGGCGCGGTCTGAATGACCGCGCCGGGGGTTTTCCCTTTATTCAGGAAATGCTGACCACCTGATATCCGGCCTCCTCCACGGCGGCGCGGATGGCGTCGTCGGCCACGTCGCCGGTGACGGTGGCGGTCTTGCTGTCCAGATCCACGGCGGCGGACACGCCGGGGAGGGCGTTCAGGGCCTTGTCCACGTGGGCGCGGCAGTTCTGGCACATCATGCCCTCGATCACAACTTTCTTTTCCATGGTGCTTTGTTCTCCTTTCACTTCAACGGCGGTATTTTCGCCGGATTTCACGTTGGAACTGTCAGTTTCGCGCCGGAGGCTGGGCTTGAAGAACCGCAGCCGCAGGGCATTGGACACCACGCACACCGAGCTGAAGCTCATGGCGGCCCCGGCGATCATGGGGCTGAGCTGGGGCCCGCCCCAGATGGCAAGCACCCCCGCCGCCACCGGGATGCAGATGGCGTTGTAGAAGAAGGCCCAGAACAGGTTCTGCTTCACGTTGCGGATGGTGGCCCGGGACAGCTCCACCGCCGTCACCGCGTCCGCCAGATCCGACTTCATCAGCACGATGTCGGCGCTCTCGATGGCCACATCCGTCCCCGCGCCGATGGCCAGGCCCACGTCCGCCCGTGCCAGGGCCGGGGCGTCGTTGATGCCGTCCCCCACCATAGCCACCTTCTCGCCCTGGGCCTGGAGGGCGGCGATCTGCCGCTCCTTGTCCGCGGGCAGCACCTCGCTCACCACCTGGGTGAGGCCCAGCTCTTTGCCGATGGCCTCGGCGGTGCGCCTGTTGTCGCCGGTCAGCATCACCACCTTGAGGCCCAGACGCTGGAAGCCCTCGATGGCTGCGCGGCTGGTGGGCTTCACCGTGTCCGCCACGGCGATGATGCCGATGGGCTTCCCGTCCTCCACAAAGAACAGGGGGGTCTTGCCCTGCTTGGCGAGTTCGTCCGCGATCATGGTATCCCGGCCCAGCTCCACCCTGGCGTCCGCCAGCATGGCAGCGTTGCCCGCCAGATAGGATGCGCCTTGGATGATCCCCCGGACGCCCTTGCCGTGGACGGCCTCAAACCCCGTCACCGGGGCCAGGGGGATGGAGCGGTCAGCCGCCTCCTCCACAATGGCCGCGCCCAGGGGGTGCTCTGACGGCTTTTCCAGGGAGGCCGCCACACACAAAAGCTCCTCCGCGGTTGTTTTGCCCAGGGGGTACAGGTCGGTGACCTTGGGCTTCCCTTCGGTGACAGTGCCCGTCTTGTCCAGCACCACGGTGGTCACCGCCCGCAGATGTTCCAGCCCCTCGGCGGACTTCACCAGGATGCCGTGCTCCGCCCCTTTTCCGGTGCCCACCATAATTGCCACGGGGGTGGCAAGGCCCAGGGCGCAGGGGCAGGAGATCACCAGCACCGCCACGCCGGAGGTCAGCGCCCGCTCCACCGATCCGGTGGCGATCATCCACACCACGGCGGTGATCAGGGCGATGGCCATCACCACCGGGACGAACACCTCCGCCACCTTGTCCGCCAGCTTGGCGATGGGTGCCTTTGACGAGGCCGCCTCGTCCACCAGCCGGATCATCTGGGCCAGGGTGGTGTCCTGGCCCA
>CASTQR010000114.1 GCA_949451265.1 uncultured Eubacteriales bacterium
GCCGCCCAAAGGCGGTCCGGAATCCTCTCTCTACCCGCCGCGCCCTTCCGGTCCGGCGGATTCAGGTATTATATCACAGTTTGCCCAATTTGTCCACCCTGCCGAAAACCGCCTGATCCGACAGGATTTTCCCCGGAATTTTTTGAATTCCCCTTGCTTTTTCCGCCCGCACCCGTTACAATAGGAGACGCGGAAGCAACCCACCCCGCCAAAGGAGGACGGCAAGCCATGAGCGAGGAATACGGCCCCGATTTCGTCTCTGTCACAGACGACGAGGGCAATGAATTTGAATTGGAGCATCTGGGCACCCTGGAATACAAGGGCGGCGAGTACATGGCCTTTGTGCCCGCCGACATGGACGAGGACGACGAGGATTTCGGCCTGATCCTGCTGCGGGTCATCGAACAGGACGGCGAACAGCTGCTGGCCGACATTGATGACGAACAGGAGCTCAACGAGGTCTACGAGCAGTTCATGGAGGAGCTGTTTGCAGACGAGGACGAGGAGGAGTAGCGGCTCGGACGCATCTCCCCTGCCAGGTTCTAACTACGTGTCCGCCCTTTTAAAACCCACATTTTTGAAACGGGACGCCCCCTCGCGCCGTGGTTCGCAGGCCTCCCGGCCCTCTCCGGAGGTGTCTGGACGTTGGAAGCGGTGAAACGGCGCGGAGGCGACCCACCTGCATGATCGTGCAGGTTTTTAACGGGGCGGCACGGCCATGGCGGGGGTTCGGCCACATCAGGCGGGAGGGCCGAGGCCCTCCCGCCTTTTCAGATATTTTTCAGAGAGCGATTTTTTTCTTGCAACCATCGCCCCGTCATGCTATAATATCTGCATTGCGCCGTTGCGCACCCTAATTTACTATGATTAACTGAGAGGATTGATCCTACCATGAGCGCATCTCGAGAGAAAAAACAGCGTCAGGGCGCCGGCCCCTCCGAAAAAGCCCTCCAGGCCCAGCAGCAGCAGGCCGCCCGCAAACGCAAGACCATCGCCTACACCGCCATCGGCGTGGTGATCGCCGTGCTGGTGGCCGCCCTGCTGATCTGGAACTCCGGCTTCTTCCAAGCCCGGGCCACCGCCGCCACCGTGGGGGACACCAGCCTGTCCACCGCGGAGCTGAGCTATTACTACTACGCCGCCCGCAGCCAGTATAACAACTATATGTCCTACTTCGGCGGCGGCCTGGACAACACCAAGTCCGACGCGGAGCAGATGTTCAACCAGGACGAGAACAAGTCCTACCGGGACTATTTCCTGGAGACCGCCCTGGCCTCCGCCCAGCGGGATATGTCCCTGTCCGCCGAGGCCAAGAAGAACGGCCACACCGAGTCCGAGGTCAAGGCGGACGTGGACGCCCAGATCAAGGCCGCCAAGGATCAGGCCGCCGCTTACGGCTACGGCTACTCCGCTTTCCTCAAGGCCAACTTCGGCCCCTATATGGACGGCGGGCTGTACCAGAAGATCGTCACCCGGGCCCTGCTGGCCCAGATCGCCCAGAATGAAAAGAGCGAGGCCCTGTCCAACGGCTACACCGCCGACGACCTGGAGGCCTACTACAAAGAGGACGACCACGCCGACACCTACGACACCTTCGAGTACTCCTCCCTCTACTTCACCCCCGAGACGGTGGAGACCAAGGACAAGGACGGCAATGACATCGACGAGGACAAGGTCAACACCCTGAAGGAGCAGGCCCTGGCCAAGGCCAAGACCCAGGCCGACGAGGCCCTGAAGGCCCTCAAGGACGGGGACAAGCTGTCCGACGTGGCCAAGAAGTACGACCTGAAGGATTCCAATGTCGTTGACCACACCACCGTCGTGGGCACCGGAAGCATCTCCTCCGTCATCAAGGACGAGCTGCTGAAGCTGAAGGACGGCGAGTATAAGCTGGTGGAGAACGGCGAGAGCGGCTACTATATCATCACCTTCCACGGCCGGGAGCGGGTGGACGCGCCCACCAAGAACGTCCGCCACATCCTGATCACCGCGGAGCACACCACCGACGAGGACAACAAGCTGGTGGCCCCCACCGACGAGGCCTGGGCCGCCGCCAAGGAGAAGATCGACGCCATCGTGGCCGAGTTCGAGGCCAGCGACAAGACCGAGGACACCTTTGCCAAGCTGGCTAACGAGAAGTCCAACGACGGCGACGGCACCACCGGCGGCCTGTATGAGGACGTGGCCGAGAACGAGTTCGTCTCCGAGTTCAACGACTGGATGTTCGACAGCACCCGCAAGCCCGGCGACACCGGCCTGGTGCAGCACTCCGCTGGGGAGGGTGCCACCAGCGGCTACTATGGCTACCACTTCATCTACCTGGTGGGCGACGGCGAGGTCAAGTGGGCCCGCGACGTGCGCTCCGCCCTGACCAGCCAGGATCTGAACGCCTGGATGGAAGAGCTGGACAAGGGCTTTACCACCGCCCTGGCCGACGGCGCCGAGAACCTGGGCAAGTAAGCAATTCACCATTCAAAAGCAGGGGCCGGATTTCCCGGCCCCTGCTTTTCAGAACCTGCATTTCACAGCCGATGATGCCGGCTGGGCGAGGGATTTTTCCGCCAGACAGGGCGAATTTTCACAGGAATACTTTGTGTATTTCAAGAAAATTCAACGCAGTATGGCGGAGAAAGACCCGCCCAGACGGCGTTTGAGGTTGTGAATACAGGTTCTAAGGAGGCATTATCATGGACGAACAGTTTATCCGCACCCAAATGCTGCTGGGCGGGGAGGCTATGGAAAGGCTGGCCGCCGCCCACGTGGCGGTGTTCGGGCTGGGGGGCGTGGGGGGCTGGTGCGCCGAGGCCCTGTGCCGCTCCGGGGTAGGCCGGTTGACACTTGTAGACCAGGACACCGTGTCCGTCAGCAACCTGAACCGCCAGTGCGCCGCCCTCCACTCCACCGTGGGTATGGAGAAATCCAAAGCTACCGCCCTGCGGCTGGCGGACATCGCCCCCGGCTGCGTCCTCCGCCCCGTGGCGGCCCGGTACGAGGCAGATCGCCGGGAGGACTTCTTCCGGGAGCGGTACGACTACATCGTGGACGCCATCGACCTGGTGAGCTGCAAGCTGGACCTCATCGAGACGGCCCACGCCAGGGGTATCCCCATCATCTCCGCCCTGGGCACCGGGAACAAGGTGGACGCCCAGCTTCTGCGGATCGCGGACATCTCCCAGACCGAGGGCTGCCCCCTGGCCCGGGTGGTGCGCAAAGAGCTGCGGAAGCGGGGCATCCCCCGCCATAAGGTGGTGTTCTCCCCGGAGCTGGCCTATCACGCCGAGGATGGGGATGAGGCCCCGCCTCCGGGGCGGCGCTCCGTCCCCGCCAGCGCCATGTGGGTGCCGGCGGCGGCGGGGCTGCTGCTGGCCCAGGCGGTTATTCTGGAGCTTTCGGGGCGCGGCGGCTGAGGCGTTCCCATGCCTTTTTCACCACAAAAGCCCCTAACAGGCCGCACAGGGAGCCCACAATGGCCCCTACCAGCACATCGCTGGGGAAATGGACGCCCACATACAGCCGGGACAGGCCCATCACCACCGCCAGGCACACCGCCGTGACCTTCATCCATTTCTTGGGGGCGGACATACACACCGCCAGGGCGAAGGCAAAGGCGGCGTTGGTGTGGCCTGACGGGAAGGAGTTGGGATCCTTCTCCGGCACCAGGTTGACAAAGCCCTGAATCACCAGCCAGGGCCGGGCCCGGGCCGCCAGGGGCTTGATGGTGAAGTTCACCACGATCAGACCAATCAGCATGGCGCACAGCGCCGAGAAGCCCGCCTTCCGGGTGGGCTTGAACAGCAGCAGCACCAACCCCAGCACGATGAACAGCATCCCCGTGTTCCCCAGCTGGGTGTAGAGCTTCATGAACGGGTCCAGCACCGCGCTGCGGACGTTCTGGGCGATCCAGACCAGGATCTGCTCATCAATCTGTTGGATGAAATCCGGCATTCCGATCCCTCCCCGCCTTGACCTGGGGGCCAAAGCTATGTATAATGGTAATGTATGTCCTTCCATTCTAACCCATAACTTGCCCCATGGCAAGCCTTTCCTTTGGAGGTTCCTATGAAAGTCATCCATCTCATCAGCGGCGGGGACACCGGCGGGGCCAAAACCCACATTCACACCCTGCTCCAGGGTCTGAACCGGCACATCCAGGCGGACATGGTGTGCTTCACCGACGGGCCCTTCACCCAGGAGGCCCGTGAACTGGGCATCCATACCGACGTGCTGACCGGCATCCTCCCCAACCTGCTGAAGGCCCTCCGGGACAAGATCCGGCAGGGGGGCTATGACATCATCCACTGCCACGGCTCCCGGGGGAACCTGATGGGGGCCCTGCTGAAGCGTTCCACCGGCCTGCCCCTGGTGTCCACCGTCCATTCCGACCCCAAAATCGACTACATGGGCCGCCCCCTGGCCGCCCTCACCTTCGGCACCCTGAACAGCTGGGCCCTGCGGCGGATCCCCAGCCACATCGGCGTGTCCCAGCCCATGGTGGATCTGCTCATCGACCGGGGGTACGACCCCCAGGCCGTGTTTGACATCCCTAATGGCCTGGACTTCTCCAACCCCACCTCAAAGCTCACCCGGCGGGAGTACCTGTCCTCCCTTGGGCTGGACTGGCCGGACGATTCGGTGATCGCGGGCATCGCCGCCCGGCTGAACCCGGTGAAGGACATGGGCACCCTGCTGCGGGGCTTTGCCCTGGCCCATCAGGAACAGCCCAAGCTCCGCCTGATCATCGCCGGGGAGGGCGAGGAGGGCCCCGCCCTGCGCCGGCTGGCCCAGGAACTGGGGGTGGAGGATGTGGTGTGCTTCGCCGGCTGGGTGGAGGACACCGACAGCTTCTACCACGCTCTGGACATCAACACCCTCACCTCCCTGTCCGAGGGCTTCCCCTACTCCCTGCCCGAGGGGGCCCGGTTCGCCCTGCCCACCGTGGCCACAAACGTGGGCGGCGTCCCCTCCCTCATCCGCCACAATGTCACCGGCCTGCTGTTCCAGCCCAGGGATCACGAGGCCCTGGGCCGCCATCTGGCGGAGCTGGCCGCTAACCCCGCCCTGCGCCGCCGCCTGGGGGACAAGCTGCTGGAAAAGGCCGGGGCGGAGTACTCCATTGAGAACACCGTCCGGCGGCAGCTGGAGATCTACGACACCATCCTCCGCCGGAGGGCTCGGGCCGCCCGGAAGCGGGACGGCGTGATCCTCTGCGGGGCCTACGGCCAGAACAACGCCGGGGACGAGGCGGTGCTGAAGGCCCTGGTGGCGGAGCTGCGCTCCATCGACCCGGATATGCCCCTGTGGGTCATGACCCGGAAGCCCAAGGCCACCCGGCGGGTCCACCGGGTGGGGGCTGTCTACACCTTCAACTTCCCGGCCTTCTGCCGCCGTATGTCCAAGTCCGTGCTGTACGCCAACGGCGGCGGTTCCCTGATCCAGGACGTGACCAGCCACCGCTCCCTTTGGTTCTACCTG
Source organism: uncultured Eubacteriales bacterium (assembly GCA_949451265.1). Next base: position 5,473 of record CASTQR010000114.1, read on the forward strand.
TTCACCCTGGCTGCCGCCCACCGCTTAGGCTGCAAGGTGATGATGTACGGCTGCGGCATCGGCCCCATCCAGTCCCCCCGGAACCGGAAGCGGGCGGGCCGGATCATCAACCGGAACGTGG
>CASTQR010000115.1 GCA_949451265.1 uncultured Eubacteriales bacterium
AAATAACAGCCGGATCAGCGTGATCCGACTGTCCAACCTCATATTACAACTTGCCCGGTTTACAACTTGCCCCGGGGGGACTTGACAGCGGGGGGGATCCGGTGGTATAATACCTCGCTACCAGCAGAGACGGAGAACAGTACCCCGCGCACGGGGCCGGCAGAGAGGGGACGGACGGTGCGAGTCCCCCGAAGGCGCGGCGGGAAGGCACTCCTGGAACCGGGCAGGAAATGGCCCGGCGGCCCCCGCCGTTACCGGGCAAGAGTGCGGGCCTGTGCCCGAAGTCAGGTGGAACCGCGGACGTGTTCGTTCGCCCTGAGCCAAAAGGGCTCGGGGCGTTTTTTGTTGGACGGGGGGAAAGGGGAGAACCGGCATGACGCGGGACAACCCGGGGCGGGATCCGCTGCTGGACACGGTGCGGGCGCTGGCCGGCTATCCGCCGGGGGCGGCTGGGGGGCTGCGCCGCGTTCTCATTGTCAAATCCTATCTGATCTGATTCTATATAAAGGGGTATGAATGTTATGAACAACACAGAAAAAACCATGGAAAAGATCGTCGCCCTCTGCAAGGGCCGGGGCTTCATCTTCGCCGGCAGCGAGATCTACGGCGGCCTGGCCAACACCTGGGACTACGGCCCCCTGGGGGTGGAGCTGAAAAACAACGTGAAGCGGGCCTGGTGGAAGAAGTTCGTCCAGGAGAACCCCTATAACGTGGGGCTGGACGCCGCCATCCTCATGAACCCCCAGACCTGGGTGGCCTCCGGCCATCTGGCGGGCTTCTCCGACCCGCTGATGGACTGCCGGGAGTGCCACGAGCGGTTCCGCGCCGACAAGCTCATCGAGGACTGGTGCGCCGAGACCGGCTTTGCCCTGCCCAAGCCCATTGACGCCTTCTCCCAGGCGGAGATGAAGGACTTTGTGGAGGAACACAACATCCCCTGCCCCACCTGCGGCAAGCACAACTTCACCGACATCCGCCAGTTCAACCTCATGTTCAAGACCTTCCAGGGCGTCACCGAGGACGCCAAGAACACCGTCTACCTCCGCCCCGAGACCGCCCAGGGCATCTTTACCAACTTCGTCAACGTCCAGCGCACCACCCGGCGCAAGCTCCCCTTTGGCATCGGCCAGATCGGCAAGTCCTTCCGCAACGAGATCACCCCCGGCAACTTCATCTTCCGGGTGCGGGAGTTCGAGCAGATGGAGCTGGAGTTCTTCTGCCAGCCGGGCACCGACCTGGAGTGGTTCCAGTACTGGCGTGAGTTCTGCCACCAGTGGCTGCTGGGCATCGGCCTGAAGGACGAGAACCTCCGCCTGCGGGATCACGACCCCGAGGAGCTGTGCTTCTACTCCAAGGCCACCACTGACTTCGAGTTCCTGTTCCCCTTCGGCTGGGGCGAGCTGTGGGGCGTGGCCGACCGCACGGATTACGACCTGACCCAGCACCAGAACACCTCCGGCAAGGATCTCACCTATTACGATCAGGAGAAGAACGAGCACTATATCCCCTACGTTATTGAGCCGTCCCTGGGCGTGGAGCGCTCCGTGCTGGCGGTGCTGTGCGACGCCTACGACGAAGAGGTGGTGGACGAGGCCAAGAACGATGTGCGCACCGTGCTGCGCCTCCACCCCGCCCTGGCCCCCTTCAAGTGCGCGGTGCTGCCCCTGTCCAAGAAGCTGGGCGACAAGGCCCGGGAGATCCAGATGGAGCTGTCCAAGTATTTCATGGTGGACTACGACGACGCGGGCTCCATCGGCAAGCGCTACCGCCGGCAGGATGAGATCGGCACCCCCTACTGCGTCACCGTGGACTTCGCCACCGTGGGGGACGACAAGACCGAGGCCGATCACGCCGTCACCATCCGGGATCGGGACACCATGGATCAGGTCCGGGTGCCCATCGACCAGCTGAAGGCGTGGCTGGAGGAGAAGCTGGCCTACTAAAAACTTTTTGTAAAAAATGCAGCCGCCCCTGTGCAAGCCGGGGGCGGCTGTGCTATACTATGCGGAGAGCATTCAGATAGAGCCGGTTCGCCGCCGGGGCCGGACAGGTTCCGGCAGGGGGGACCATACCACGATAGATGGGAGAAAACCAGATGAGACAAATTTTTTCCTGCTTCCTGTTCCAGACCCGGCCGAAGGATACGCTGTCCCCCGGGCAGAGGGCGGCCTTCTGGCTGTGGAACGCCCTGCTGATCACCGGGGCGGCGGTGGGGCTGGGGCTGGCCTCCCTGCTGCTGGCCACGGGGAGCTACAGCGCCCGGATCCTGATGTTGGACTACATCTGTCACCCTGTCCTGCTGGCGCTGAACCTGCTGCCCCCGCTGGTATTGGTGGGGCTGCTGTACGCCGCCGCCGGGCGGGCGTGGCTGGCCTATCTCCTGGCCGCCCTGCCGGTGCTGGGGCTGTCGGTGGGGAACTACTACAAGCTGGCCTTCCGGGACGACCCGGTGATCGCCTCTGATCTGCTGATCTTGGGGGAGGCGGGGAAGATGGCGGGGCAGTACCAGCTGTTCTTTTCCAAAAAGGTGGCGCTGGCTGTGGCGTGCGCCGTGGGAAGCGCCGTGGTGCTGGCCCTGCTGGCCCGGGGCAGGCCAAAGGGCCGCGTCCGGGCGGGTATGGCCGCCGCCGCGGTGGTGTGCGCCGCCGCCCTGGCCCCGGTGTACGCCAGCGACAGCGTCTACAACAAAAACACCAACCTGGAGCACATCAACCAGTGGTCCACCACCCAGCAGTATGTCTCCCGGGGGCTGATGTACCCCTTCCTGCACAGCGTGAAGGACGCCCTGCCCGACCCGCCGGAGGGCTACTCGGACCGGAAGGTGGAGGAGCTGCTGGCCCAATATCAGGATGCGGATATCCCGGAGGACAGGAAGGTCAATGTGGTGGGGATCATGCTGGAGGCCTTCACCGATTTCTCCGGCTTCGAGGGGATCGAGTTCGCCCAGGACGTGTACGCCCGGTATCACGAGCTGGAGGCGGAGAGCTACGCCGGGAACCTGGTCACCAACATCTTCGCCGGGGGCACCGTGGACACCGAGCGGGCCTTCCTCACCGGCATGGGCCCCAAGAACATCAACTACCGTTCGGACACCGCCTCTTACGTTTGGTATCTGAAGGGACAGGGCTACCAGACCTTTGGCGGACACCCCTGCAACAACTGGTTCTACAACCGGCAGAACATCAACCGCTACCTGGGCTTTGACGAGTACCGCTTCTCAGAGGACTACTACGGGCCGGTGTTCGGCGCGTCCCCCACCCTGAACGACTACCTGTTTATGCCCGACCTCACCAACACGGTGCTGGAGCGTCTGAAGGGGGACGACCCGCTGTTCTCCTTCTACGTCACCTATCAGGGCCACGGGCCGTACCATGAGGAGATCAGCTGGTGGGGCGAGGTGGACAGCTTCCTCGGCAACTACGATCTGCCCCAGAACCAGCGCACCATCGTGGCCAACTACCTGGGCTCCATGCTGCACACCCAGTACTATCTGTCCCAGGTGGTGGACGCCCTGCGGCAGTCGGAGGAGCCGGTGGTGCTGGTGCTGTTCGGCGATCACAAGCCCTGGCTGGGGAACGGGAACCAGCTGTACCACGACCTGGGCATCAACCTGTCCATGGACACCACGGAGGGCTTCTACAATTACTGGTCCACCCGCTACCTGATTTGGGCCAACGACGCCGCCAAGGAGGCCGTCGGCCACGACATGGTGGGGACGGGGCCGGACATCTCCCCCTGCTTCCTGATGAATGTCCTCTTTGAGCAGCTGGGCTGGGAAGGGGAGCCCTATATGCGGGCCATGGACGAGATCCGCCGGGAGCTGCCCGTGATCCACACCAGCGGGGCGGTGATCACCCCGGAGGGCTCCATTGTGCGGAAGGGGGAGCTCACCCCGGAGCAGGAGGAGCTGGTGGGGCGGTTCCGCTGCCTGGAGTACTACCGCCAGCGCCATTTTAACGGATAAGAAAAGCAGGCCCTGGGCCTCCGCGGGAGGTTCAGGGCCTGCTTGTATGTTCTGGGGACTACGCCTCCGGCCGGGGGGTGAGGGGCTGGATATCCTGCCGGTAGACCCGGCGCAAAAAGACGGCGCACATGGTGGCGGAGAACAGCTCCGCGATGGGGAAGGCCCACCACACCGCCTCCAGCCCCCGAATCCGGGACAGGAGGAACGCCACGGGAAGCAGCACCGCCAGCTGCCGCACCACGGAGGAGGCCAGGCTTAACAGGCCGTGGTTCAGGGCCTGGAACACTGAGGAGGACACGATGCCGAAGGAGGCCAGCAGCCAGCTGATGGAGATGATGCGCAGGGCGGGGATGCCGATGGCCAGCAGATCCCCCGCCGCGTCCTCCTCCGCCTGGAAGATGGACAGCAGGGGGCCGGGGAAGAACTGGAACACCAAAAAGCCGATGGTCAGCATGGCCACCGCGTACAGCACGCTGAGCTTGATGGTGCGGAGGATCCGGTCGGGCTTCCGGGCCCCATAGTTATAGGCCACGATGGGCACCATACCATTACAGAGGCCGAACACCGGCATGAAGAAGAAGGATTGCAGCTTGAAGTAGACCCCGAACACGGCGGTGGCCGTTTTGGTGAAGGACAGCAGGATCTGGTTCATGCCGAACACCATCACCGAGCCGATGGACTGCATGACGATCCCCGGCAGGCCCACGGAGTAGATGCCCCGGATGGTGGGCCAGTGGGGGCGGAAGCCCCGGAAGGACAGGCTCACGTCCGGGTTTTGGGTGAGGTTGAAGAAGGCGGAGATGCAGCAGCCCACGCTCTGGCCGATGACGGTAGCCAGGGCCGCCCCCGCCACCTCCATCCGGGGGAAGGGGCCCAGGCCGAAGATCAGGATGGGGTCCAGCACGATGTTCACGATGGCCCCCGCCGCCTGGGAGATCATGGACTGGAAGGTGCGCCCGGTGGCCTGGAGGATGCGCTCCAGGGTGATGGCCCCGAACAGGCCCATGCTGAGGGCGCAGCAGATGGTCAGGTAGTCTTTGCCGTAGTGAATGATGGGCGCCACGTCGGTCTGCACCTCGTAGAACAGCCGGGAGCAGGTGAGGCCCAGCACCACAAACACCAGGCAGCTCAGCGCCGCCAGGAAAATGCCGTTCACCGCGGCCCGGTTGGCGCTGTCCTGCTTTTTCTCCCCCAGGCTCCGGGACAGCAGGGCATTGATGCCCACGCCGGTGCCCACCCCCACGGCGATCATCAGGTTCTGCACCGGGAAGGCCAGGGAGACGGCGTTCAGCGCGTCCTCGTTGATCTGGGACACGAAATAGCTGTCCACCACGTTGTAAAATGCCTGCACCAGCATGGAGATCATGATCGGGATGGCCATATTCAGCAGCAGGGCGTTCACCGGCATGACGCCCATCTTGTTTTCAGTCGCGGGATGCTCCGCCATGGTTCGTCTCCTCCCATCCAATTGTGACAGATATCGCTTGTTGCCGCATAAAACGCTATTATAAGGGATTTCAATTTTATTGTCAATACGGGCGAACCCCCACGAAATTTTCCGGGCAGGGAAATGCTTGCTATTCCGGCCCGTGTCTGGTACAATGAGAAAAATTC
>CASTQR010000116.1 GCA_949451265.1 uncultured Eubacteriales bacterium
GCCGCCCACGCCGTCCACTGCTTCTTCCAGGACCGGGGCTTCGTCTACGTCCACACCCCCATCATCACCGCCTCCGACTGCGAGGGCGCGGGGGAGATGTTCCAGGTCACCACCCTGGACATGAGCAATCCGCCCCGTCTGGAGGACGGCTCGGTGGACTTCTCCAAGGACTTCTTCGGCAAGCACGCCAGCCTCACCGTGTCCGGCCAGCTCAACGCGGAGAACTTCGCCATGGCCTTCGGCAGCGTGTACACCTTCGGCCCCACCTTCCGGGCGGAGAACTCCAACACCCAGCGCCACGCCGCCGAGTTCTGGATGATCGAGCCGGAGATGGCCTTCTGCGACCTGGCGGACGACATGGACGTGGCGGAGGCCATGATCAAGCACATCATCAACACGGTGATGGACAAGTGCCCCGACGAGATGGCCTTCTTCAACTCCTTCGTGGACAAGGGGCTGGTGGAGCGTCTGAAGCACGTGGCCTCCTCCGACTTCGCCCGGGTGAGCTACACCGACGCCATTGAGATCCTCAAGCAGAACAACGACAAGTTCGACTACAAGGTGGAGTGGGGCTGCGATTTGCAGACGGAGCACGAGCGGTACCTCACCGAGCAGGTCTACAAAAAACCCGTGTTCGTCACCGACTACCCCAAGGAGATCAAGGCGTTCTATATGCGGCTCAACGACGACGGGAAAACCGTGGCGGCGGCGGACTGCCTGGTGCCGGGCATCGGGGAGATTATCGGCGGCTCCCAGCGCGAGGAGCGCATCGACGTGCTGGAGGCCCGGATGAAAGAGCTGGGCATGAACCCGGAGGACTACTGGTGGTACTGCGACCTGCGGCGGTACGGCTCCTGCCGCCACGCGGGGTTCGGCCTGGGCTTTGAGCGGATGGTGATGTACCTGACGGGCATCAGCAACATCCGGGACGTGGAGCTGCACCCCCGCACCGTGGGGAACGCGGAGTTTTAAGGCCGTTCCCGCCGGGGCGGGGAACGGGGTTCCACCACGGCGGGGCGCGGAGCCCCGCCCCCGTAGCGGGGAACCTGAAATTTTAAGCGCACAAGGACAGCCCCCGGCTTACGCCGGGGGCTGTTTTCAGCCTTCCCCCTGGAAGGGGGAGGGCCGAGGGCCCTCCGCATACCCTGGACGGAGCGGGGGAAATTTTTCATTAGGGGTCTTGACTTTTTCCCCGCCGTGAGTAAAATAGGACGCACGCTAATGATTAGCGTGCGAACGATTTGACGGAAGGAGGGCGCCCCATGGACGACCACCCCGGTGCGCTGCTGCACCAGCTCCTGCGCGCCCACCACAACGCCTGCATGGCGGCCCTGGCCCAGGGCGGCGTGCGGGACGTGGGTTCCCCCCGGCTGCTGTGGGAGCTGAGCCGTTACCCCGACGACCCCGCCCAGGCCCCCACCCAGAAGGAGCTGGCCGACCGGCTCCACAGCGCGCCGCCCACCATCGCCGCCTCCCTGAAGGCGCTGGAGCGGCAGGGCTACGTGGAGCGCCGCACCGATGAGAAGGACAGCCGCCGCAACCGCGTCGCCATCACCCAAAAGGGGCGGGACACCCTGGCGGCGGGGATGTCCGCTTTCCAGCGGGTGGAGGAGCATCTGTACCGGGGCTTCACCCCGGAGGAGCGGGAGCAGGCGGCCGGCTTCCACCGGCGCATGCTGGCCAACCTCTACCAGATCGGCGGGGACAGGCGGGCGGAGCCGCCCCGCGACCCCCTGGGCGCCCCGCCGGAGCCGTCCCAAGACCCCTTTGAAAGGAAGTGTACCACTTGTTAAAACGTATCGCCTCTTACCTGAAGGGCTATGAGAGGTATGTCATCGGCTCCCCTGTGCTGGTGATTGCGGAGACGATCTGCCAGCTGATCATCCCCCTGCTCATGGCCCGGATCATCAACGAGGGCATCCTGAAGGAGGACATGGGCCCCATCTGGCAGTCCGGGGCGCTGATGGTGGCGGTGGCCCTGGCCGCTACCTTCACCGGCGGGTTGGCGGCCAAGTGCGCCACCAACGCCGCCCAGGGCCTGGGCGCCAACCTGCGCCGGGCGGAGTTTGAGAAGGTGTCCTCCTTCTCCTTCGCCGATATTGACAAATTTTCCTCCTCCTCCCTCATCACCCGCATGACCAACGATGTGACCAACATCCAGAACACCTCCATGATCTGCCTGCGCATCCTCATCCGGGCGGTGACCATGCTCGTCGCCAGCGTGGCGCTCACCCTGTCCATCAACCCCAGGCTGGCCCTGGTGGTGCTGGTGATCCTGCCCATCATGGCCGTGGCGCTGATGATCCTGATGAAGATCTGCTTCCCCCTGTTCGAGAAGATGCAGAAGGCGCTGGATCATCTCAACGAGAGGGTGCAGGAAAACCTCATCGCCGTGCGGGTGGTGAAATCCTACGTCCGGGAGGATCGGGAGCGGGAAAAGTTCATCGATGCCAACGATGGCTTCACCGCCGCCGGCCTGCGGGCGGTGCTGCGCATGGTGGCCATACAGCCGGTGATGATGATCTGTATGTCCGCTGCCACCGTGCTGGTGCTCTACTTCGGCGGCCAGATGGTGCTGGGGCTGGAGATGGATCTGGGCTATCTCCAGACCGTGCTGGACTATATCATGCAGATCCTCATGTCCATCATGATGGTGGGCATGGCCGTCCTCCAGCTCACCCGCACCCAGGCCTCCCTCCACCGGGTGTTTGAGGTCATCGACACACAGCCCTCCGTCACCGACGGCGGCGAACAGAGCCCGCCCGCCCCCGGGGGCCGGGTGGAGTTCCGGGACGTGTCCTTCCGCTACCGGATCGGGGGCGCCGGGGAGGACGTGCTCCACCACATCAGCCTGGACATACGCCCCGGCGAGTTCGTGGCCATTGTGGGGGGCACCGGCACGGGCAAGTCCTCCCTGGTGAATCTGATCCCCCGGTTCTACGACGTACACAAGGGCCAGGTGCTGGTGGACGGGCTGGACGTGCGGGACTACCCCTTGGACGATCTCCGGGGCCGGATTGGCATGGTGCTGCAAAACAATGTGCTGTTCTCCGGCACCATCCGGGAAAACCTGCTGTGGGGCAATGAGAACGCCACCGAGGAGGAGCTCATACAGGCGGCGAAGGACGCCCAGGCCTACGACTTCATCATGTCCTTCCCCGAGGGCTTCGACACCAATCTGGATCAGGGCGGCGTCAACGTGTCCGGCGGGCAGAAGCAGCGCTTGTGTATTGCCCGGGCCATGGTCCGAAAGCCTGCGGTGCTCATACTGGACGATTCCACCTCCGCCGTGGACTCCGCCACAGAAGGGCGCATCCGGGAGTCCTTCCGGGAGAATTTGAAGGGCACCACCGTCATCATCATCGCCCAGCGCATCAGCTCGGTGCAGTACGCCGACAAGATCGTGGTGCTGGACGAGGGCGCCATAGCCGGCGTGGGCACCCACGACGAGCTGATGAACACCAGTAAAATCTACAAGGAGATCTACGATTCCCAGCAGGAAGGAGGGGCTGAGAATGGCTGAGAACAAGGCGCCCCGAGGGCCTCACGGCCCCGGCGGCCCCGGCGGCCCGCGGGGCGGCTACGGCAAGCCCAAGGATCTGCGCCGCACCATGCTGCGCACCGTGAAGTATATCGCCAACCGGCCCGTCCTGCTGGCCGCGGCGCTGGTCAGCGTGGTGGCGTCCGCCCTGCTGGGGGTGGCGGCCACCTATCTGCAAAAGCCCATTATTGACGGCATTACCAGCGCCTGGGCGGCGGGGCAGGCTGACTGGCCCGGGCTGGCGGCCTGCTGCCTGCGGCTCATGGCCGCCTATGCGCTGGCGGCGGCGTGCGCCTACGTCCAGGCCAACCTGATGGCCCAGCTGGCCCAGAAGGGCTGCAACCGGATGAGGAAGGAGCTGTTTGACAAGCTCCAGGAGCTGCCCCTGAGCTATTTCGACGCCCATACCCACGGCGAGCTGATGAGCCGCTTTACCAACGACGCGGACAACGTGCAGCTGGCTCTGGAGCAGTCGGTGGTGCAGCTCATCTCCAGCGTGGTCACCTTTGTGGGGGTGGTGGCCATGATGATCACCCTGTCCCCCGTGCTGTTTCTGGCCTCCCTGGTGATGCTGGGGGCCGTGATGGCGGTGTTCACCGTGTTCGGCAAGCGCAGCCGGAAGTATTTTGCCAAGCAGCAGGCGGCCCTGGGCGCGGTAAACGGCAACATCCAGGAGATGATCGAGGGCATGAAGGTGGTCAAGGCCTTCAACCATGAGGAGCAGGCCAGGGCCCGGTTCCAGGCCCTCAACGAGGAGTACCGCTCGGCGGCCAGCCAGGCGGGGTTCTACTCCTCCGCCATCATGCCCGTGGCCTCCAACCTGACCTACATCGGATACGCCGTCACCGCCGTGCTGGGGGCCGCGCTGGCCATGAGCGCCGGCGTGAATGCGGGCTTTACCCTGGGCTCCCTGGTGACCTACCTGAAATACAATCAGCAGGTCACCCAGCCCATCAACCAGATCTCCATGCAGATGAACTCCCTGCTGTCCGCCCTGGCGGGCGCGGAGCGGATTTTCCAGGTGATGGACACCCCGCCCGAGGTGGATCGGGGCAGGGTCACCCTGGTGCCGGTGGAGAAGGACGCCAACGGCTCCCTGTCCAAATTCAGCGGGCAGGGCCGGCCCAAAGCCTGGGCCTGGAAGGTGCCCCGCTCCTGCGGGCTCACCCTGACCCCGGTGCTGGTGGGGCCGGACGAGGCCGTCACCGAGCTGGGACAGGCGGACGAGGAAAACGGGACGCTGAAGCTCCTGCCCCCGGACGTCCCCTCCAGGACCGGGCTGTGGGTGCGGGTGGGGGCGGACGGTACCCTCACCCCCATCACCGAGCGGGAGATGGCCGACCACGGCTGGGCCTGGAAGTACCCCGGCCCGGACGGGGAGATGGGCTATCACCTCATACGGGGGGCGGTGCGCAACGTCCCCGGCGAGGACTTCTGTTATACCGAGCTGCGGGGGGCGGTGCGGCTGAACCAGGTGGACTTTTCCTACGTGGAGGGCAAGCCGGTGCTGAAAGAGGTCACCGTCTACGCCAACCCCGGCCAGAAGATCGCCTTTGTGGGCTCCACCGGGGCGGGCAAGACCACCGTCACCAACCTGATCAACCGCTTCTATGAGATCCAGGGGGGCCTCATCACCTGCGACGGCATCGACGTGCGGGACATCGAGAAGGACTCCCTGCGGCTGAGCCAGGGGGCGGTGCTCCAGGACACCCACCTGTTCACCGGCACCGTCATGGAGAACATCCGCTACGGGCGGCTGGACGCCACCGACGGGGAGTGCATCCAGGCGGCGAAAACCGCCAATGCCGACGGCTTCATCCGCCGCCTGCCGGAGGGCTACCACACCATGCTCACCGGGGACGGGGCCAACCTGTCCCAGGGCCAGCGGCAGCTGCTGTCCATCGCCCGGGCGGCGGTGAAGGACCCGCCCATCATGGTGCTGGACGAGGCCACCTCCTCCATCGACACCCGCACCGAGC
>CASTQR010000117.1 GCA_949451265.1 uncultured Eubacteriales bacterium
TGGTCTACTTCAACACCTCCCTGAAGGCCAACGAGGTGACGCTGGAGAAGATCCTCCGGGGCCGGATCGTCACCCTGTACGAGGAGGATCACGACCTGCTGGAAGACGTGCTGATCGAGGTGCGGCAGGCCATCGAGATGGCCCAGATCTACTCCGACATCATCTCCGGCATGATGGACGCCTTCGCCTCCGTCATCTCCAACAACCTGAACGTGATCATGAAGCTGCTGGCCTCCGTCACCATCCTCATGACGGTGCCCAACATCGTGTTCAGCTTCTACGGCATGAACGTGGGCCGGCTGCCCTTCGCCGGGAGCTTCTGGCCCCCGCTGCTGATCTCCGTGGCGATTATTATTGTGGCGGGGATCATCCTGAAGCGGAAGGATCTGCTGTGATACAAACCGGGCGCGGACTGTTCCGCGCCCGGTTTTCCGCATCTTGGAGGGCGTTTCCGGCAGGTCGCGCTCCCGCCCCTTGCGCGGACGGGCAAAGCCGTGTATGCTGAGGGTGCGATCGCAAATCGGGGCCCCCGCAAAGCCGCCCTTTGGCTTGGTGGGGAGAGGAGATACCGCGCGGCGAGTGAGCTTTCCCCAAAGGGGAAAGCGAAGGATGCGCAGCTGGTATCGACGAAGGAGGAGTCCGATGAAGGTTACGGTAGAGGAGTGCCCGGGGCTGGCGGAGCCGGAGGTGATCATCCGCTGCGGGCGGATGGACGGACAGACCGCCCGGCTGGTGGAGCTGCTCCGGCTGTCCGGGGCCCGGCTTACCGGGGAGAAGGACGGCCAGACCTGCATCCTGGACGAGGACGACGTGCTGTACATCGACACGGTTGATAGGGGCACGTTCCTCTATACCGCCTGCGGCGTGTACGAGAGCCGCCTGCGGCTGTATGAGCTGGAGGAACAGCTGGCCCCCAGGGACTTCGTGCGGGTGAGCAAGTCGGCCATCGTGAACTTCGATCAGGTGCGGTCTCTGCGGCCCGACCTGGGCGGGCGGCTGCGGCTTACCCTGTCCAACGGCGAGGTGGTGGTGGCCAACCGCCAGTACGTCCCCGCCATCAAGAAAAAATTGGGCCTGTGAAAGGAGCGTTGAAGATGAGAAAATTTTTTGACGTGGTGATCGCCGTCAAGGAGCGGGCGGCCCTGAACTACACCGCCGCCATGTGCTTCTACGTGTTTTTCCTGTGGGTGTTCCGGCAGGACGGCGCACCCCTGCCCATGATGTTCTCCCTGCTGCTGGCAGGGGCGGCGGCAGGGCTGATGCAGGTGGTGGCCTTTTCCGATCTGGTAATCAAAAAGCTGGCCTACAGCTGGCGGATGGTGCTGTTTTTTGTGGTGTTCGGCGCCGTCCTCACCGCCTTCGCGGTGGGCTTTCAGTGGTTCCCCACAGACCAGGCCCTGGCATGGGTGAGCTTCGGCGTGATCTTCGTGCTGATCTTTGCCGCCATCGCCGCGGGCATCGAGATCTACTACCGGGCCAGCGGCCGGAAATGGGACGACCGGCTGGACTGGTACCGGCGGCACAAGGACAAATAGGCCCCATCTGTCAAGACAGGGAAGTTTTTTCAAAAAGGCCATTGTAATTTTCCTCCACATCGTGTACACTAAGGGTTACCAGATAAGGAGGGACCGCGTATGAAAATTGCCAGCTTTATTTTGAGGACCGCCGCCGTGGCCCTGGCGGCGTCGGCGGTGGCGTGCGCCGTGGTGGCCCACCTGTGCGCGTCCCTCCGGGACGATGACGATGGAAGGGAGGACTCGCGATGAAGGTAGCCCGTTTTGTGCTGAAGCTCGTGGCTGTGCTGATGGTGGTGGCTGCGGCGGTGTGCGCCGTGGTGGCCTACTGGGACCGGATCGTGGACGCGTTCTACGCCGTGGCCGACAAGATCGAGGAGAAAAAGGCGGAATGCCATTTCGCCTCCGAGTACGACGACTACGAGGACTGCGAGCTGTAACCAAGCGCAAAAGGCCCCGCCTGCAAAGCAGGCGGGGCCTTTTCCTTATCCCTTCGCGATATCCAGGCTGGCCCTGGCGTTCAGCTCCCACCCCGCCGTATGGCCCGCCAGAAACTCGTAATAGCCCTGGCTCCCGATCATGGCGGCGTTGTCGCCGCACAGGGACAGGGGGGGCAGCCACAGCCTCGCCCCGGCCTGTTCACAGGCCCACTCCAGGTCGGCCCGGATCCGGCTGTTTGCCGCCACGCCCCCGGCCACGGCGATCCTGCGGTAGCCCGTCCTGCGGTCGGCCTCCATCACCCGTGGGATCAGGGTGTCGGACACGGCGGCGGCGAAGGAGGCCGCCAGGTCGGGGAGGTTCAGCGCCTCCCCCTTCTGCTCTGCGTTGTGGATGGTGTTCAGCACCGCCGTTTTCAGCCCGGAGAAGGACATATCCAGCGGGTGGTCGGCCACGTGGGCCCGTGGAAAGGAAAACGCCTTGTCGTCCCCGCCCTGGGCCAGCCGGTCCAGGGGCCCGCCGCCGGGGTAGCCCAGGCCCAGCACCCGGGCGGTCTTGTCGAAGCACTCCCCCGCCGCGTCGTCCCTGGTGCCCCCCAGCACGGTGAAGCGGGTGTAGTCGGACACATCCACAATGGCGGTGGTGCCGCCGGACACGCACAGGCACAGGAAGGGGGGCTCCAGATCCGGGTGGGCCAGGTAGTTGGCGGCGATGTGCCCCCGGACGTGGTGGACGGGTATGAGGGGCACGCCCAGCCCGAAGGCGGCGGACTTGGCGAAGGACACCCCCACCAGCAGGGCCCCGATGAGGCCGGGGGCGTAGGTGACGGCCACCGCGTCGATGTCCCCCTTGGACAGCGCCGCCTGCTTCAGCGCCTCGTCCGCCAGGCCGGAGATGGCCTCCACGTGCTTCCGGGAGGCGATCTCGGGTACCACGCCCCCGTAGACGGCGTGCATATCCGCCGACGAGGCGATGACGGAGGATAAAATCGTCCGCCCGTCCCGCACCACGGCGGCGGCGGTCTCGTCGCAGGAGGACTCAAGGGCCAGGATGTTCATACAATCACCTTTTCTGTGTGGTATTCCAGGTATGTTGAGGGGATTCCCTCCTCCGTAAATTCCTCCACGGGCCGGAAGCCGTTCTTTTCCAGCACCCGGAGGGAGGGCAGGTTGTCGGAGTAGGTGAACGCCCCCACGGCGTCCAGCCCGAACCTGGGGACGATTTCCTCCAGGAACAGGGCCAGCGCCCGGGAGGCGATCCCTTGGCCCCACCGGGATGGCTCAAAGACGCAGAAGCTCACCATGGCGTCCGGCCCGTCCCCGGTGCGGAGAGCATAGCACCACACGTCCCCCACATGCCGCCCGTCCGCCAGGATGGCGCGCCCAAAGCTGGACGCGTCCGGGCGCTGGGAGGCGTGGAAGTCCGCCACCGCCTCCTCCACCGTTTGGGCCCTCATGGGGAGGGTTTTGCGGATGGCCTCGGTGTTCATCCGCTGGAAGGAAAAGGCCGCCGTCTCCGCCGTGCGCTCCCCGAGGGTGACGGCCAACGGGGCCAGATCCAAGCGGTAGATGTGGCTGGGGAAGCGCACGCCCATATGGTATTTCTCAAATTCCGAGGCCCGCTCCGGCACAAAGCCGCAGGCCTCCAGCAGGGCCCGGGACGGGCGGTTCTCGTCCGCAACTTCCGCCGTCACCCATCTGCCGCCCTGGGCGCGGATCCAGCCCAGCGCCAGCTTTACAATCTCTGTACCGAAGCCTTGCCGCCAGCGGCTCTTATGGACGCAGTAGCCAATGTCGTACCCCTCCCCGCCCTTGTCCGGGAACAGGCAGCAGGTGCCCACCCGCTCCCCCGTCCCGTTCAGGCAGGCGGTGAGGTAGCAGCCCGTCCGGCTGTCCTGGAGGGTGTCCAGCGCCCGCTGGAAAGGGGCGTCCACATAGTCCCGGGCGGGGTCGCTGAGATACCTCCCGTTCTCCCCGTCCAGCCACATCCCGGCGGAGAACTCCAGGTCGTCCGGACAGTAATCGCGCAGGAATATCCGCGCCCCGGTCAGTTCTGTATCAATCCTCATCCGGCCCCGCTCTCCTCCGGGAACACCTCCTCCACCCACTCCGGGGCGGGCTTGACGGTCTCGCCCGGGCGCAGGGGCAGCTGGATGTACCGCTCCATATGGGCGGGGGAGAAATACCCGGCGTACACGCTCCGGTGAAGGGCCTCCACCTTCCGGTCGTCCGTCTCCGGGCCCCGGTACAGGCAGTGGAACCGCACCCCGAACAGGGCGCACAGATAGTCCAGCACCCGGAAGCCGCTGCGCTCGTAGAAAGCGATCCGGCGGCGGCGCAGGTCGTTTTCCTCGTGGGAGGCGTCCTCGCCGGGGGCCTCGGCCTCGCCGAACAGCTGGCCGTACCGTTCCGCCAGCAGGGCCAGGATCTTCGTGCCCAGCCCGCCATTCCGCTTCCCCCGGAGGACGCCGAAGTATTCCAGCAGCGCCCCCTCCCGGCCCTCCGGCAGCCACAGCAGGGCATAGCCCAGGGTCTGGCCCCCCTCCGTTACCAGCAGGGGATCATAGCGGCCCAGATCCATGAGCCGCAGCATGGCACGGAGGGGCTTCAGCTCGGCGTGGGGGAAGTCGATGGTCATCTCGTTTTGATAGAGGGCGGTAAGCTCCTCCTTGGTCATCCGCTGTAATTCCATGATTCTCTCCTGAAAGGTTAATGTCATGAGGATCGCGTCCTCTTTCGGCGCGCCGTAGTAGTTTTTCCGCCGCCCCACCGGCGTGAAGCCGTGCTTCTCATAGAGGGCGATGGCGGGGGCGTTGGAGGCGCGGACCTCCAGCATGAGGACGGACAGGTGTTCCCGCCCAAAGCCTATCAGCGCGGACAGCAGGGCGTTCGCCACCCCTTGGCGGCGGTAGTCTGGGGCCACGGCGATGTTGTCCAGGTTCCCCTCGTCCAGCACGGCGGACAGCACGGCGTAGCCTAAAATCCCGCCGTCCGCCCCCTGGGCCAGCAGGATGGCCAGGTCGGGGTTGTCCAGCGCCGCCCGGAACAGGGCTTCACTCCACGGGTCGGTGGGGAAGCAGATTTGTTCCAGCGCGGCCACGGCGGGGAGATGTTCGGTTGTCATGGGGACAATGCGGAAGCTCATAGACGGGACGCTACCTCCAGCGCCACCCGGAGGTATTTTTCGTAGGCCGACGCGGGCACCGCCCCCATGGTGCGCCGGTCCCAGGCGTCCCCGTCCAGGCTGTCCTCGGCGTAGAGGAACTGGTAGACCTCCGCGCCCCGGAACCGGCCCACCGCCATGACGGAAGCGCACTCCATGTCCACGGCGATGCAGCCGTCGGCGCGGCGTTTCTCCATGTTGCCCCTTGTTTCCCGGTAGAGGGCGTCGGTAGTCCACACCCGGCCCTTCACATAGGGGAGCTTCAGCCCGTCAAAGATTTCCCCCAGCCGCCCCGCCGTGGGTACATCCACATAGTCGCTGACGGGCAGATAGTGGTAGCTGACCCCCTCGTCCCGGTAGGCGGCGGTGGGCAGGATGAAGTGCCCCGCCACCAGGGCGG
>CASTQR010000118.1 GCA_949451265.1 uncultured Eubacteriales bacterium
GGCAAAGTGACAGGTCAAAAACCCTGTATTCATGCGGGTTTGCGCCGTTTTGACGGTCATTCCCACTCTATCGTCCCCACCGGCTTCGGCGTCAGATCATACAGCACCCGGCAAATCCCCGGCACCTCCGCCAAAATCCGTCCGGTGATCTTCTTCAGCACCGCCCAGTCAATCTCCGGTACCGTGGCCGTCATAGCGTCCACCGTATTGACTGCCCGGATGATCACCGGCCAGTCAAAGGCCCGCTTGCCGTCCCGCACGCCGGTGGAGCGGAAGTCGGGCACCACGGTGAAGAACTGCCACACCTGATCCGCCAGCCCCGCAGCGGCAAACTCCTCCCGCAGGATGGCATCCGACTCCCGCAGGGCAGCCAGCCGGTCCCGGGTGATGGCCCCCAGGCACCGCACCCCCAGGCCAGGGCCGGGGAAGGGCTGGCGCTCCACCATGGAGGCGGGCAGGCCCAGGGCGTGGCCAACACAGCGCACCTCATCCTTGAACAGCAGGCGCACCGGCTCCACCAGCTCAAAGTCGAAGTCATCGGGCAGGCCGCCCACGTTGTGGTGGGCCTTCACGCCGTCGCTCTCCAGGATGTCGGGATAGATCGTCCCCTGGGCCAGGAAGTCGATGCCCTCCAGCTTCCGGGCCTCCTCCTCAAACACCTTGATGAACTCGCCGCCGATGATTTTTCGCTTGCGTTCCGGCTCGTCCACGCCCGCCAGCAGATCTAAAAAGCGGTCGGTGGCGTCCACATAGATCAGGTTGGCGTCCATCTGATCCCGGAACACGGACAGTACCTGTTCGCTTTCCCCCTTGCGCATGAGGCCGTGGTTCACGTGGACGCACACCAGCTGCCTGCCGATGGCCTTGATCAGCAGGGCCGCCACCACCGACGAGTCCACCCCGCCGCTGAGGGCCAGCAGCACCTTTTTGTCCCCCACCTGGGCGCGCACCTCTTTGATCTGCTCCGCGATGAAGGCCTCCGCCAGTTCGGGGGTGTTGATCCGCTTCATGCCGGCGGGGCGCATATTATTTTCCATAGGTCCATCCTCCTTTGTGTTGGCTCGATCAGTGTATTATACATCATGGAAGCCTCCCGCGCAAGTGCGTGGCGAAGCCATCCCGCCCCAAGGAGAAAACACCGATTATTTCTCGCCGGTGGGCAAAAAGGGGTTGCGAACCTGGGGGAACTACATTATAATAAAGCCATCGGGCCCGTGCACGGCCCGCCATGCGCCGGAGAAGGCAGACGGTCTGCCGCTGCGAATCCCGGCGCGGAGGGATGTATCATGGTAAAAGCGATTGTAGGGGCAAACTGGGGCGACGAGGGCAAGGGCAAGATCACCGATCTGCTGGCCGAGACCTCCGATGTGGTGGTGCGGTTCCAGGGCGGGGCCAACGCTGGCCATACCATCATCAACGACTACGGGCGGTTTGCCCTGCATATTCTGCCCTCCGGCACCTTCTACCCCCACATCACCAACGTGATCGGCAACGGGGTGGCGCTGGACGCGGCCAAGCTGGCGGCGGAGCTGAAGGAGATCACCGACCGGGGCGTGCCCGCCCCCAATCTGATCGTGTCCGAGCGGGCCCAGCTCCTCATGCCTTACCACGTCCTCCAGGACGGGTACGAGGAGGAGCGGCTGGGCGGCAAGGCCTTCGGCTCCACCAAGAGCGGCATCGCCCCCTTTTATTCCGATAAATACGCCAAAACGGGGATCCAAGTGTGCGATCTCTTTGACGAGGACCGCCTCTGGGACCGGCTGAACCGGGCGGCGGAGCTGAAAAACGTGCTGTTTCAGCACCTGTACCACAAGCCCGCCCTGGACGTGAAGGCGCTGTATGACCAGCTCATGGGCTATCGGGAGCTGATCGGGCCCTACGTGGGGGACGCGGTGGGCTTCCTCCACCGGGCCGTCCGGGAGGGCAAGACCATTTTGCTGGAGGGACAGCTGGGGTCTATGAAGGATCCGGATCTGGGCATCTTCCCTATGACTACCTCCTCCCACACCCTGGCGGGCTACGGCTGCGTGGGAGCCCCAGTGCCCCCCACCGCCATCCAGGACGTGATCTGTGTCACCAAGGCGTACTCCTCCAGCGTGGGCTCCAGCACCGAGCCCTTTGTCAGCGAGCTGCTGGGCCCCGAGGGGGATGAGCTGCGCCGCCGGGGGGGCGACAAGGGCGAGTTTGGCGCCACCACGGGCCGCCCCCGCCGGGTGGGCTGGTTCGACGCGGTGGCCACCAAATACGGCTGCATGGTGCAGGGGGCCACCCAGGCGGCGCTGACCTGCCTGGACGTACTGGGCTACCTGGACGAGATCAAGGTGTGCGTGGGCTACGAGATCGACGGCGAGGTGACGGACGTGTTCCCCACCACCCCCAGGCTCATGCGGGCCAAGCCCGTGTTTGAGACCCTGCCCGGCTGGAAATCCGACGTGCGGGGGATCACGGACTACGACGCCCTGCCCGTTGCCGCCCGCGGCTACGTGGAGTTTTTGGAGAAGCACATCGGCGTGCCCATCAAGATCGTGTCCACCGGGCCGAAGCGCCACGAAATCGCCATGCGCGGATGACGGCAGCTCCCCGCCGGAACGGGGAAGCCATATCGGGAAGCATATGCGCGCCGCCCCGCCCTGCCTGGGGCGGGGTGCGCATTTTCTGCTGGGGAGGGCCGCGGACAAGGCCACCGGCACAAGTTCAAGGAGGGGATTGAGGATGGAGAGGCAGACCGGCTGCCGTTCCTACTTTTCCATATTCAGCGACGGGGAGATCCAGGACGGTGTGGGCTTTGCGGCCAACGCCAACAGCGAGTTTGAACCGGACGAGGTCACCCGACGGCTGGAACTCCAGCCTTTCCGGACGATGCGGATGGGGATGCCCCGCCGCAAGGGCGGGGGGACGTACCCCTTCTCCGGCTGGTGCGGGTGCTTGCAGGAGGAGCCCGCCCTGGACGGGGAGGAGCAGTGCCTCCGGATTGTGCGGGCACTGTGGGACAAGATCCCGGCGCTAAACCAGATCCGGCGGGAGGTTGACGTGGAATTCACCATGAAGATTGTCCCCCGGATTTGCGATGGGGAGCAGCCCGTCCTGTGGTTTGACCGGGAGATCATCGAGTTCTGCTTCCACACGGGGACGGAGATCTCCATCGAGATGGACCTCCGAGAGGAGGAATTGGAGTGACGCTGTACGAACGCTATCGCAAGCTGGAACTGGATCTCTCCCGGCTGGGCCTGGAGCGGGGGGACACCGAGGGCGGCTACTTCTGCGACCCCATAGGGGCGGAGGCCATTGGCTGGGCGGGGGTGGACGGCATCCACGTCTGCTTTGTGGAGGGCTTCGGGGAGATGGTGTTCGCCGTCAGCCCCGCCAACGCTCCGGGGGAGTACGTCCATCCTCTGGCCCGGAGCTTTGCGGACTTCCTGGGGCTGGTGTTGGCCTGCGGCGGCGTGGACGCCCTGGAGCAGGCGTGGATGTGGAACCGTGGGGAGTTCGACGCATTTCTGGAAACCTACCCGCCGGACGCGGAACAGCGGGCCGTGCTGGACGGGCTGCGGGAGGCGCTGGGGATCGCGCCCATGGACGACCCCTACGGGTATCTCAGGGAGGTGCAGTCCTCCTTTGACTACAGCGCGTTGAAATTCAGCGAGGAATACTACGAGTTGGCAGGTGAGCCAGAGCCGGAGGGGCCGCCGGAGCGCCCTGAGTGGAAGGTGTATTTTGACGACGGTTTCAGCAGCCGCCATTGGGGCCACGACAGGCCGGGGCAGGAGATCCCGGTCAGGAAAACCTTTTCCTGGGGCGGGAAGGTGTGGCACGTCCCGGCGGTGTACGCTTGCGGCAAAGGGCTGGTGGTGGATCTGTGCGTGGAGATCGACCCCGGGGAGCTGTGGGTCTTTCTGGAGAAGTGGGCGTGGGCGGAGGGGGACAGGCCCCTCACCCCGGAGGACGAGGAGCGGCGGGATGGGGAAAACCCCATGAACGTGGACTACCGGCCCACGGTGACGGTGAACGGCAGGGCGCTGGGAGGGCGGAGCGGCGCCGGGGCTGGCTGGACGCCGATGTACCTCCGCCCCGAGGACTGCCGCGGGGCGTATAACCAGCAGGATTGGGAAAGCGTCTGGCTCATGGAGCACTACGGCCTGGATTCCGAGAAAGGGTGGATGTTCTGGCGGGATTCCTACCACTGGGTCACCAAGACCAAGCCGGCGGTGAAAACCGTCTCCCTGGCCCTGGAGCGGGAACGGGTCTCCGTGCCGGGCCCCCGGTTCACGGTGAACGGGGCGGGGGATACCGTGTCCTTTACCCACCCGGTCACCGGGGAGGCCCATACCCTCCGTGTGGTGGAGTACGAGGCCCGGGAGGTGGATATGTCCGGCCTGGGGGGCGGGTGGGAGTATCCCAATCACTGCACCGCCATGTCCTACGTGGTGGAGCCGGAGCTGCCCCGGCAGTCGCTGACGGTGCGGGACGCGGCGGATGGGGACAGGCCCCGGCCCAAACCCCTGGAGGCGCTGGACGCCATTGGCGGCGTGGATGGGCCCGCGGCCTGCTCCATTGGGATTATCGGCGGGTCGGACGGGCCCACAGCCATTATGGTCCATACCAGAGCTACCCTGGACAGCGACCCGCCCCAGCTCCGGACAGCCTGCTCCGCCCTGCGGTTCGATCCGCCGGAGGAGATCGAGTGGCGGATGGTGTTCCGCCTGAAAACGGTGGAGGGTATCACGGTGGAGCTGCTGCCCTGAACAAATGCGCAAAAAGAAGCTGGCGGATCCGGTTGGATCCGCCAGCTTTTGCTTTAGCCGTTGAGGTTGACGGGTTTGCGAGGCTCGTTCTTTTTCCGGGCGTTGGTCTTGCCCTCGGTGCGGATCTCGCCGGCGGCGATGAGGGAACGCTTGGTGAGGGCGGGGCCCACCAGCTCGTACACCAGCACGGAGAACAGTACCACGCTGCGCACCATGGCGCCGTCGGAAAGCTGCTGGGCGGTGAGGGCCATGCCCAGCGCCACCCCCGCCTGGGGCAGGAGGGTGATGCCCAAGTGCTTCTGGATGTTTTCACTGCAATGGGTGAGGGCGCAGCTGCCGTAGGCCCCCAGGTACTTGCCCAGGGAACGGAACAGGATATACACCGCGCCGATGAGAAGCACCGCCGGATTGGACAGGATGCCCAGGTTCAGCTCCGCGCCGGACAGCACAAAGAACAACACGAACAGGGGGGCTGTCCAGCCGTCCACACGGCCCATCAGTTCCTCGGAGAAGTCGCAGATGTTGCAGAAGATGGTGCCCGTCATCATGCACACCAGCAGCAGGGAGAAGCCGAAACGGACGCCGCCCGCCTCGAATTCCACCATGGACAGGCCTACAGTGAGGAGGACGAAGCCGATGGAGATGGACAGGCGCTTGCTGCGGGAGTGGAAGAACTTCTCCACCCAGAACAGCACCCAGCCCGCCAGCGCCCCCAGGCCCAGGGAGAGGACGATCTCAATGAGGGGCTCCACCAGGACGGTGAG
>CASTQR010000119.1 GCA_949451265.1 uncultured Eubacteriales bacterium
CTCCGCTCTCGCTTTTATCGCCTTTTTAGCTCGTTTCTACTATTGATTCGCATTTGATAAGATAACTTCCAGCTTATTGGGCAGTCATCCACCAGTGAATGGCTGTCCCCTTGGATATTTTAATGAATGGCTTGGTGAAGCCACTTTCAGCAGCGCCAATCTGAAAAGGGAGTCTCCGGACCGGGAAAACAGATTGCCCGGAAAGGGGGCTTCCGCTTTTGCTTTTGGAAAAAAGAGGGTATACTATAGGCAGAATACGAGCTGGAGGCGGAGACAGGTATGGAGAACAAGCAGCTGCGAATCGGATGTGTGGTGATGGCGGCGGGGAACGCCCGGCGGTTCAGAGAGAACAAGCTGGCCGCGGTCTTCCAGGGCAAGAGCCTCCTCCAGCGGGCCCTGGAGGCGGTGCCGTCGGAGAAGCTGGGCCCTGTGGCGGTGGTGACCCAGTACCCGGAGGCGGCGGCCCTGGCCCGGGGGTTTGGCTTCCGGCCTGTGCGCAACCCCCACCCCGACTGGGGCATCAGCTACACCATCCGGCTGGGCCTGGAGGCCCTGGGCCCTTGCGACGGGGCCCTGTTTCTGGTCTCAGACCAGCCCCTGCTGCGGCGGGAGGCGGTGGCGGCCCTGGTGGAGGCCTACCGGGCGCGGCCTGACGCCCTGTTGGCCCTGGGCCACAACGGCGTGCGGGGCAACCCCTGCCTGTTCCCAGCCCGGTTCTTCCCGGAGCTGATGGCGCTCACCGAGGACCAGGGGGGCAGCAGCGTCATCCGGCGGCACCAGGATGAGCTGGCGCTGGTGGAGGTCCCGGCCTGCCAGCTGGAGGACGTGGACGAGCCCCAGGCCCTTCTGGCCCTGGGGCGGGGAGAGGCGCTGGTATAGCCCTTGCAAATGGAAGCCCCAAGGGGTACAATAGGGGCATCACATGACAAGGGAGGCGCATTCTATGACCATCACTTGGCTGGGCCACTCCTGTTTCCTTCTGGAGAGCGGCGGCTTCCGGGCCCTGCTGGACCCCTTCCGGGACGTGCCGGGGCTGGCGGACGTGGAGGCGGAGGCGGACGCGGTCTATTGCAGCCACGGCCACTTTGACCACGCGTACACGGACCGCGTGAGGCTTACCGCCGGCAAGAAAAATCCCTTTACAGTAACCGAGATCCCAACCTTCCACGACGGCAAGGGGGGTGCGCTGCGGGGGGAGAACACCGTGCGCCGCTTCGAGGCCGAGGGGGTGAGCGTGGTCCACCTGGGGGACCTGGGCCACCAGCTCAGTCCCGAACAGATCCAGGCCGCCGGCCCCTGCGATGCGTTGCTGTTGCCTGTGGGTGGGACCTACACCGTGGACAGCGGGGAGGCCAGGGCGGTGGCGGAGGCCATCGGGCCCAGAGTGATCGTGCCCATGCACTACCGCCGGGGGGATGTGGGCTTTGACGTGCTCACCACCCTGGAGGACTTTTTGGCCCAGTACCCCGGGGACATGGCAGTCCGCTGCCCCGGCAATTCCCTGACCCTCACGCCGGACATGCCCCGCCAGATCGCTGTCCTGGAGCTGCCGTAGACAAAAGCCGCCCTTTCCGTATCAGGCGGGGACCGTAAGACGGTATTATGTGAAAAAGCTGAAAATATAGTGTTTTCAAGGGACAGCGTGGCTTCGGTCATGCTGTTTCCTCTTTTATCCGTTCATCCAGAGGGATAAATCCCGGCCCGTCATACATACTTGATGTGGATATTCTGCTGCGCCGTCTGGATGGACTTCTCAACATTCTCGTTCTGTCGCCCCAGTACTTCAATCTCCTGCTGCAAGGTGCCATCGCCAGTGATAAAATGCAAGAAACCGCCGAGGAAAAATGTAGTATTGTGGCGGGGGCGTAGGAAAAAAGCTAGACTCCCCAACAGGGCATTATATACCTTAAGAGCCGCGAAGCCCCGCCTCCTTGGTCTGCTGCTGTGACTTCCGGGGCGTGGCCGAGCGGCCCCATAACGTCCTGTCCACCCCTGCCATCGAGAAGAGTCCCCGGATTGCCATTTTTAATCGGTTTTTCAAGGGATTCCTGTTCAACCGGGCCGCTGGGCATAAAAAAGACGCCGACCGCAGTCGACGCCTTTGAGCTCAATGAAACTGAGAACGTGCGGGGCTTTCCCGCCTGAAATATGCCTGTTCCCATTGAAAAGGGGCACCAGCACTTCCCCGGCCTCTCCCGGTTTCTCAATTATCTTGTCCCATTACACTTTATTTTGGACACTCCCTCCGGGCCGCCGCTTACGTGTTTTTCCGGCTGATGGGCTGGCGCACCAGCAGACGGCCCAGGGCCTTGCCGTCAAAGGGGAACACAGGATACAGATACCCCCGGCCCAGGATGGGTTTTGTGGTGGCCAGCATCACCAGCAGACCCACGGTCCCCAAAGCAAGTCCCCACCCATCCAGCAGGGCCACCAAGATGAGAAACAGCATCCGGGTCAGCTTCAGAGCATAACCCAGCTCGAAGCTGGGCTGGGCAAAATTGGCGATGGCCACGAAGGCCATATACACCAGCACCTCCGGCACCAGCCACCGGGCCTGGACCGCGAAGTCGCCTAGGATCAGGGCTCCCAGCATGCTGAAGGAGTTACTCAGCGCGTCCGGCGTATTGAGGCTGGCCAGCTTCAGCAGATCCACCACAAAATCCAGCAGCAGCAATTGCAGAAGCAGGGGCACGCTCCCCGGCTTCTCCGGTACGATGAAGGCCAGGGCCTCCGGTACCCGGGACGCGTCCTTCACCAGCAGGTACCACACCGGCGTGATGAACAAGGCCAGCAGCATCACGATGATCCGCAGATACCGCAGGTAGGTCCCCACCAGAGGCGGGAAGTAGTAGTCGTTGGCCTCCTCCATGAAGTCAAAGAGAGACGTGGGCATGAGCATCACGGAGGGGGAGTTGTCCACCAGCAGCACAATGTCCCCCTCCATGATGCAGGCCGTGGCCGTATCCGGCCGCTCGGTGTAGCGGACCTTGGGGAAGGGGTTGTACCACTGGGGCTTCACGATGGCCTCGGCCACACTCTCCTGACTCATGGCGATGGACCCCACGTCGATGGCGTCCAGCTTCCGGCGCAGGGTCTCCAGATCCGTTTCGCTGGCCTGGCCCTCCATATAGGCAAGCACCACGTCCGTCCGGCTCCTGCCGCCCACCTTGTGGTTCTCCAGGGTCAGGTGGGGATCCCGGATGCGGCGGCGGAGCAGGGCCGTATTCTGCACCAGGGTCTCGGTGAAGCCGTCGTGGCTGCCCCGGAGGACCTTGCCGTCACTGGGTTCCTCCACGCCCCGGCCCGGGAACTTCTTCGCGTCGATCATGGCGCAGCTGTCAAACCCCTCCAGCAGCAGGATGGTCTTGCCCAGAAACGCGCCGGTGAGGATGTTGTTCAGGTTGTTCTCGCAGTCCACCTCGCAGAAGGTGACGCAGCGGTCAATGAACTCCTGCATGTTCTTCGCGCCCTCGCCCAGCTGGGCTCCCCGGCCCAGCAGGAAGGAAGTGATGCGCTCGATCACCCCGTCGTCGCCGTAGCCGTCGATGACGTACAGCCGCCCCTTCCACTGGCCGATATACAGGTCTCGGCTGATAACGTCGTAATTGCGGCCCGCACCCAGAAGGGCGTCCAGGGCCTGCTGGTTCTCCTCCAACTTGGTGGTTAATTGTTCCATACTGTCCCTCCAACCGCATTGTGTGAGAGTAGTATGGGCAGTTTTGGCCGAAGACATTCCTGTTCTTTCCCTGGGGCATGTTTGAAAATTGTCAACACGCCCAAACAGCAGGCCTTTCCGCCATACGTTGTTATGGATTCTGTAACGGCCCCATCGAGGGGCCGTGCAGAATGTAATTGCACATGACAGCTTGATGCGGTCATTGCACAATATGGATGCCTGCGAAAATTTGCCTTGTTTGTCAAAAAAATTCCCTGCTGTTGGGCATATCGCCAATTAGCAAACATTGTGGAATAATTCCCGAAATTTTTCTTTACAATAGCATTTGACTGTGATATAGTAGCCTAGGTATGCGGCGCATGCGCCGCCAAACCGTTCCCATGCCTCGCCGGCGGCGGCACCTGCCCCGGCGCAGCACGCGGAGAATTTTTATGAAAAGGTGGAACAACACTATGATGCTGAAAGATCAGAAGACCTCCATCATCGAGGCCAACCGCACCCACGCCACGGATACCGGCTCCCCGGAGGTCCAGGTGGCCATCCTCACCGAGCGGATCAACCAGCTCACCGAGCACCTGAAGGTCCACGCCCACGACAACCACAGCCGCCGGGGCCTGTACAAGATGATCGGTAAGCGCCGCAGCCTTCTGGACTACCTGGCCAAGAAGGACATCGAGCGCTATCGTGCCCTCATCGCCAAGCTGGGTATCCGTAAGTAAGTGCACACAGCGCGGGGAGGAGGCTTCGCTTTCTCCCCGCCTTTCCATACCCGCCCTGCGCCGGGCGGCGCCGCTATTTTAGCAGTTGATCTTGTCTCCGGAGCCCCGGCGGTGAGATCAAGTGCTAAAAAGCGGCTCCCGGGCAGCGGTGTGAACAGGCGCCGCCGGGGCGGACTCCAAACGTGGGCCGTCCCCCAAAACGAAAGAATATAAGGAGTACGCCATGTCAACCATCATCACCAAAAAGCAGTTCCCCAACTACCGCAAGTACACCATGGAGCTGGCCGGCCGGCCCCTCACCCTGGAGACCGGCAAGCTGGCTGAGCTGGCCAACGCCGCCGTGCTGGTCACCTACGGCGAGACCACCGTCCTCTGCACCGCCACCGCCGCCCCCCGGCCCCGGGACGGCATCGACTTCTTCCCCCTGAGCGTGGACTTTGAGGAGAAGATGTACGCCGTGGGCCGCATCCCCGGCTCCTTCATGCGCCGGGAGGGCCGCCCCGGCGAGAAGGGCATCCTCACCAGCCGGGTCATTGACCGGCCCATCCGCCCCCTGTTCCCCGGCGACTTCCGCAACGACGTGTCCATCATGGCCACGGTCATGAGCGTGGACCACGACTGCTCCCCGGAGATCGCCGCCCTCATCGGCACCAGCGCCGCCCTGGCCATCTCCGATATCCCCTGGAACGGGCCTGTGGGCGCGGTGAAAATGGGGTATGTGGATGGCAAGCTGGTGGTGAACCCCACCCGGGAGCAGGCGGAGATCTCCGATCTGGACGTGACCGTGGTATCCACGGGCAAGAAGGTGGTCATGATCGAGGCCGGGGCCAACGAGATTCCCAACGACGTCATGTTCCAGGCCATCCAGACCGCCCACGCCGAGAACCAGAAGCAGGTGGCCCTCATCAACCAGATGGTGGCGGAGACCGGCAAGGAGAAGTTCGAC
This sequence comes from uncultured Eubacteriales bacterium, assembly GCA_949451265.1. Next base: position 5,342 of record CASTQR010000119.1, read on the forward strand.
TATCCCCACGCCGACTTCAACCAGGAGCTCTTTGACAGCATTGTGGCCAACTTCATGGACGAGGCCAAGGCCGCCATGGACACCGACGACAAGAACGTCCGGGAGGCCC
>CASTQR010000120.1 GCA_949451265.1 uncultured Eubacteriales bacterium
AAGTCCTTCCGGGCCATGGCGTCCGTCATCTGGTACACCACCGCCTCCACCTTGGGCACCGCCACCGCGTCCATATCCGCCCGGGTCACCCGCTGGCCTTTGGCATAGGCGGCGATCTTCCCGATCTCGGCGGACAGGTCGTGCATCAGATCCCCCACCAGGAAGATCAGATACTCCGCGTCGGCGCTGTCCAGCTGCTTCCCCGCCTTGCCGAACTGCCGGCAGATCCATGCCGCCAGGGTTTTCTGCTCCTGCCGCTGGAAGTTCACCGCCGCCCCCTCTTTTTTGATCAGCGCCGCCAGCTTGTCCTTGGCCGTGGGCTTGTAGCCCAGCAGATCGTACACAAACACCAGGCAGCAGTACTCCGGCAGATTGTCCAGAACATCCGCCAGCCGCTCCTTCTGCTTATCCCCCAGCCCGAACAGATCAAAATCCGTCACCAAAATCAAGGTGCGCCCGCTCATCATCGGCAGGCAGTCCACCGCCTGCTCGATCCAGTCCACCGAGCAGTCCTTCCCCTGGGCGGTATGGAGGTTGAACTCCTCCAGCCCCGGCGGCAAAACGGCCCCCTTCAGCCGGGCCAGACAGTCGTCCCGGAGAAAGGCCTCCTCCCCATGGAACACATACAGCCGCTTGGGCGCACCCTCCTTGATGGCCTGCTTCAGCTCCCGCATGGCGGTATTGTCCACCGTTTTCCTCTTAGGCGGCATACCCATCCCTCCCATTCCCCAATCAGTTTACCCCGGCCCGCCCGTCCTTCACCCGGACGGTGACGGTGCCCTCCAAATCGGTGCGGTGGATCTCCGTCCCCAGCACCTCCAGCCGTTCCAGCGTTTCCGGGGCCGGGTGCCCGTAGGAGTTGTTGGCTCCCGCCGAGATCAGCGCGATCTCCGGGGCCGCGGCCCCCAGGAACTCCTCACAGCTTGACCCCTTCGCCCCGTGGTGCCCCACCACCAGCACCTCCACATCCGGGATATTCCGGTACTTCACCAGCATCCGCTCCACAAAGGCGTCCGCGTCCCCTGTGATCAGCACGTCGAAGTCCCCGGCGGAGCAAAGGGCGAACAGCCCCGACTCGTTGGACGTGCCCCCGCCCAGCGGCGGGAACAGGGTGACTTCCGCCCCTCCCAGGGCCACCCGCTCCACATCCTCCACCAGGAGCACCTCCGCCCCCTCCCGCTGGGCCAGCGCCAGCAGATAGGCCAGGTCCTCGGGATCGGCGTCCCCGCCGGGAACGGCGATTCTGTCCACCCGCATCCGGTAAAAAAGCTGTTCCACCCCGTTGAAATGGTCCGCGTCAAAGTGGGTGAGCACCAGCAGATCCAGCCGGGTGCGGCCCTGGGCGGCAAAGTGATCGGCGGCCACATCCCCGGCGCTCCGGGATCCGCTGCCGCCGCAGTCCACCAGGGCCGTCCGTCCCCCGGACTGCAACACCGCAGCCGACCCCTGCCCCACGTCCAGCGCCGCGGCGGTCAAGTCCGCCGTGTCCGCCTCCAAGCGCCCCAGCCCGATGGCGGCGCACAGCAGCAGGGCCAGCCCGCCCGCGCCCACCAGGGGCCGCCTGGGCCGCTCCTTCCCCAGAAAGGCCGCCGCCAGCGCCAGATACACCGCCGCCAGCCAGATCACGCAGTACACGCTGTCCGTACTCAGCGATGCGAAGGGGAACCTCCCCAGCCCCAGCGCCACCCACCGGGCATAATGGGCCAGCAGCCCCGCCACCTTCCCCAGGAGCGCGGCAAGCCCCGGCAGAACCAGCGCCAGCGTCCCCAAAACCAGCGCGCACGGCACCAGCAAGCTCAGCGCCCACAGGGCCAGAATACCCGACAGCGGCGACAGCAGCAAAATCTGCCCGAAGTACAGCGCGATGAGCGGCCCGGTGAACAGCATGGCCCCCAGGGACACCGACGCTCCGGTGAGGGCGTACCGCTCAGCCTCCCACAATTTCAGCTTGACGGCCTGCCCCTTCCCCGGCTTCCGGGCCTTGAGGGGCCGGTACATCCACCCGAACAGCGGCTCCGTCACCAGCAGAATCCCCGCCACCGACGCGAACGACAACTGCAGCCCCACGCTGGCCGCCGCGAAGGGGTTCAAAACCAGCAGGAACAGCAGGGCAAACGCCAGCGCCGTGGGCCCGTCCCCTTCCCGCCGGGCCAGGGGCGCAATCAGCAGCGCGCTGTGCATGATCACCGCCCGGAACGCCGACGGCGTTCCCCCGGCCATCAGCGCGTAAAACACCAGCAGGGGGATGAGCCCCAGGGCCACCCGCCTGTTCCGCCCAAAGATACCCAGCGCCAGCCCCACCAGAAAGGAGATGTGCAGGCCGGACACCACGGCGGCGTGCATGAGCCCCGCCCGGTTGAAGGCGGAGTATAGGGTGTCGTCCAGCCCGGACTTGTCCCCGATGGTGACGGCGGCGGCGATGGGCCCGGCAATTTCATCAAAGGCCGTGTAAATCCCGCTTTTGAGGGCACGAGCGCACACAGCGGGCCAATACCAAGGCGGCACCGGGGAAGCGGGCGCAATCTCCCCCTCCCCCCGGCAGTAGGCGATAAGGTACACGCCCTTGGCGGTGTAATAGGTCGTCTCGTCCCCAAAGGCCCGGGCCGACGGCTGGATCCGCCCCGTAAACGCCACCCGATCCCCCGGCCTCAGCCCGCCCCACTCCTCCGGCCCGAAGGCCAGCGCGTCCGGGGCAAGCAGCCCATCCCCCAGCCGCAGGGTGACGGAGTACCCGCCGATGGAGGTCTCCACGGGGTAGGAGGACACCTCGCCGGACACGGGCACGTCCTCCCCGGCCAGCCGTTCCGCCGGCGCACGGAACAGGCCGGAGTAGGCGGCTGTCCACAGCACGGCCGCCGCCATCCCCAGCCCCAGGGCCAGCGCCCGCCGGGAGATCTGGAACAGCCCGTACCGTTTCCTGTCCTTCCCCCGGCGCAGGAGGACGGGGTGCTCGCCCCGTCGGGGCCGGGAAACCAGCCACCCCGCCAGCCCCAGCCCCGCCAGCAGCACGGCGGCCGCAAAAGGAACTGCCCCCAGCCCCCGATAACACGCCCAAAGGCAGGCGGCCCCGAAGCCCCCCGCGAACCACGCCAGCTTCCGCAATTCCGCCGCCCCCTTTCCAAACAATTCCCCCCTATTTTATCCGGTTCGGCGGGACAAGTCAACGCCGGGGTGAAAAACGCCTTGCGGAAGCTGTCGAAATCTGGTATGCTGTCCTTACGATAAAAGGAGTTGATCCCGTGTACCTGTTTGATCTGGACGGCACCATCACCGACACCAACAACGTCTGGCTGGAGGTGGATCTGGAATTTCTGGCCCGCCGGGGCCTGCCCCACACCCCGGAGTACAAGGAGGTGGTGGAGCGCTCCATCGCCCCCATCGCGGCCCAATTCACCCGGGACTACTACCACCTGCCCGACGAGCCGGAGCAGATTATGGCGGAGTGGGATGCCCTGGCCCTCCATCACTACCGGGACCTGGCCCCCCTGAAGCCGGGGGCGGCAGACTTTCTGCGCCAGTGCCAGGCGGAGGGCATCCCCATGGCGGTGTTCACCGCCTGCCGCCCCGCCCTGTGCCGGACGGCGCTGGACCGGTTCGGCCTGACGGCCTGCTTCACCGCCGTGGTGTACGCGGAGGAGATCGGCCTGGAAAAGCGGAACCCGGAGTGCTTTGTCCGGCTGAGCGAGCTGGTGGGCACACCCCTGTCGGACTGCACCCTCTTTGACGACAGCCCCGACAACTGCGCCACCGCCGCCAAAGCCGGTCTGGACACGGTGGGGGTGTACGACAGCTACTACGCCCACCGCCAGGAGGAGCTGAAAGCGGTGTGCCGCCGGTACGTGCGCTCCCTGGAGGAACTGGTCAAATAAAAAATCCGCCCCCGAATCTCGTCCGGGGGCGGGTATTTTTACGCTCTCAAATGCTCCGGAGGGCGGTACTGCAAGGCTTCCGCAAGATGGTGGACGGCGATCTCCTCCGCCCCGTCCAGATCGGCAATCGTCCGGGCCACCCGCAGAATCCGGTCATACCCCCGGGCCGTCAGCCCCAGCCGGTCATAGGCCCCCCGGATCAGCTTCTGGCACCCCTCGTCCAGCTTGCAGTACGTCCGCAGTTCCTTGGGCCCCATCTGGGCGTTGCAGGCGGGGCCGTCCGGCCCGTACCGCTCCGTCTGGATCCTCCGGGCGGCGTTCACCCGTGCCCGGATATCCGCCGAGCTCTCCGCCGGGGCGGAGGCCCCAGACAGCTCCTCATAGTCCAAAGCGGGCACGTCCACGCAGATGTCGATCCGATCCAGCATGGGCCCGGACAGCCGGGACAGGTACCGCCGCACCGCCTGCTCCGTACAGGTGCACCGCCCCGACGGGTGCCCGTACCACCCGCACTTGCAGGGGTTCATGGCGCACACCAGCATAAACCGGCTGGGGTACGTCACCGAGCCCGACACCCGGGAGATCTGGGTCTGCCCGTCCTCCAGCGGCTGGCGGAGCACCTCCAGCACGTCGGAGTGGAACTCGGGCAGCTCGTCCAGGAACAGCACCCCGTTGTGGGCCAGGGAGATCTCCCCCGGCCTGGGGGTGGAGCCGCCCCCGGCCATCCCGGCGGCGGAGATGGTGTGGTGGGGGGAGCGGAAGGGCCGCCGCCGCACCATGGGGTGCTCCCGGGAGGTGAGCCCCATGACGGAGTAAATTTCGGTACAGGCCAGGGCCTCCGCACGGGTCAGATCGGGCAGGATGGACGGCAGGCGCTTGGCCATCATGGACTTGCCCGAGCCAGGGGAGCCGGACATGAGGACATGGTGCCCCCCGGCGGCGGCCACCTCCAGGGCCCGCTTGGTGTGCTCCTGCCCCTTCACCTCCGCGAAGTCCGGGCCGTGGACGGGGGCCAGCTCGTCCTGCCACACCGGGGCGGGCTGGATGGGCCTGTCCCCGGACAGGTGCTCCGCCAGCTCCGCCACGTCCCGCACCGGGAACACCGCCAGCCCGTCGGCCAGCGTGGCCTCCGGGGCGTTGTCGGCGGGGGCGAACAGCCGGCGCACCCCCGCCCGCCGCGCCGCCAGCGCCATGGGCAGGATGCCCGACACAGGCCGCAGCCGCCCGTCCAAAGACAGCTCGCCCAGAAACGCGGAGTCCTTTTCCTCCCCCAGGGACAGCTGCCCCCCGGCGCAGAGAATCCCCACCAAAATGGGCAGGTCGTACACCGTCCCCGCCTTGCGGCGGTCGGCGGGGGCCAGGTTTACCGTGATCCGGGACACGGGGAAGTCAAACCCGCTGGACTTCACCGCGGCCCGCACCCGCTCCCGGGCCTCCTTCACGGCGGCGTCGGGCAGGCCCACCACGTCGAAGGCGGGCAGTCCGCCGGACAGGGCGCACTCGGCGGTGACGGGGTAGCCCTCCACCCCGTACAGGCCCAGGGAAGT
>CASTQR010000121.1 GCA_949451265.1 uncultured Eubacteriales bacterium
GCGCTGTACTGCCTGTCCGCCACGGCGGAGCGGGACGGCATGGAGCTCATCGCCGTGGTCATGCACGCCCCCACCTCCAACGACCGCTTTGACAGCGCCAAGGCTTTGCTGAGCTATGGCTTCGCCAACTACGCCATCACCCCGGTGTACCCGGAGCAGGCCATCCCCCCGGTGCCCGTGCTGCTGGGGACGAAGGACACGGTGCAGCCCGTGACGCAGCGTGAGTGCTCCATCCTGCTGGAGAAGAATAAAACCGGGACGGTCACCACCCAGATGGCCCTGGCGGAAAGCGTGGAGGCCCCGGTGGAGGCGGGCCAGAAGCTGGGGGAGCTGAAGGTGCTGGTGAACGGGGAGCAAGTGGATACCATCGACCTGGTGGCGGCGGACGAGGTGCCGCGCTTAGGCTTTGGCGGGATCCTGAAGCGGTTCCTGAATACCCTGTTTTTGCAGGAGGGGTAAGCCTCCCCCCTGGAAGGGGGAAGGCTGAAAAGGCCCGCCGGAACTCCGGCGGGCCTTACGTTATTCCGCTTCCTTCACTAATGCTTCCCCCGCCAGGTAGATATCCCCCGCCCCCACGGTGAGAAGCAGATCCCCCGGCTGGGCGATCTCCCGCAGCCTGGCGGTCACGTCCTCCAGCGTAGGGCAGTAGATGCTGCCCGGGATCTTTGCCGCCAGATCCGCCGACGAGATGCCGGTGTCGTTGTCCTCCCGGGCGGCGAAGATCTCCGCCAGCAGGGTCACGTCGGGCCGCTTCAGCACCTCCACAAAGTCGTCGAACAGCTCGTGGGTGCGGGAGTAGGTGTGGGGCTGGAAGGCGCACACCACCCGCTTGTGGCCCAGGGCCGCCGCCGTGTCGAACAGGGAGGCCAGCTCACCGGGGTGGTGGGCGTAGTCGTCGCACAGCTCGGCACCGTTGAACGTCCCCTTGTACTCGAACCGCCGCCCGGGTAGGCGGAAGTCCCGCATCCCGTCCTCCATCGCCCTGCCAGGGATATGGAGGGCGATGGCCGCGGCGGCGGCGGCGATGGCGTTCTTCACGTTGTGGACGCCGGGCACCGACAGATCCAGGTGGGCGTACTTCTCCCCCTTGTACATCACGTCGAAGGAGCCGAAGCCGTGATCCATGGTAAGGCGGGCGGCGTGGACATCCCCCTTTTCAATGCCGAAGGTGAGCACGGGCCGGGTCTCCCCCTCCAGCACGTGCATGGTGTTGGCGTCCTCGCAGTTGGCCACAATCAGGCCGTTCTCCGGCACCCGGTCGGCGAACTTGCGGAAGGATCGCTCCACGTCCTCCAGATCCTTGAAGAAGTCCAGGTGGTCGGCCTCCACATTGAGGATCACCGCCACCGTGGGGTAAAAGGACAGGAAGGAATTGCAGTACTCGCAGGACTCCAAAATGATGGTGTCCCCCCGGCCCACCCGGTGGCAGGCCTCCAGCAGGGGCAGAGTGCCGCCGATCATCACCGTGGGGTCGGCCTGGGCCGCCATGAAGATGTGGGTGCACATGGAGGTGGTGGTGGTTTTCCCGTGGGTGCCGGAAATGCACAGGGCGTTTTTGTACCCCTGCATGATGGCCCCCCAGACCTGGGCCCGCTCAAAGACGGGGATTCCGCTGTCCAGGGCGGCTTTAATCTCGGGGTTGGAGTCGTGGACGGCGGCGGTGCGCACCACGCAGTCCGCCCCCTGTACGCTCTCGGGCAGGTGGCCGATCACCACCTGAATGCCCAGCTTCCGCAGGTGGATCACGGTGGCGCTCTCCTTCTGGTCGGAGCCGGTGACCTCCACCCCCGCCCCGTGGAGCACCTCCGCCAGGGAGGCCATGGACACCCCCCCAATGCCCACCAGATGGGCCCGCTTCCCTGACTGCAAATAATCGCGGATGTTCCTCGTTTCCATACTCATTCCCTCGCTGTTCCAGAACCCCCCAGCCCAGGCGGAGAGGTCAGAAAAACTGTTTTCCGGCGCGATCCTACCATTTAGCAACTCATTATACAATGGGTTGGGGGAAATTGCAACCTGTAAATCAGTATAAGCGGGCCGCGCCCGGTTTAGACGGGGCGGACGTGCCCTTTTTACAAAAAATCCGGCCCCGGCGGGATGAGCGCCGGGGCCGTCAGCGTTTTACCACTCAGATGGGTTCCCTGGGATCCGGGTCGGCCCAGAGGGTGGAGAAGTAGTCGTAGTACGGCAGGAGGAAGGCAAACCCCTCCGTCACCCGGTCCGCCAGGGCCGGAGAGTAGATGGCCTCAGTGAGCCCCTCCTCGCGGCCAATGGACAGCACCTTTTTATTGTACCACGCCGCCAGCTTCGGCTCGGGACAGGGCTTGGGCCGCTTGTACTCCGGCCCCTGGAGGACGAACTCGTCCTGCTTGGCCAGCCTGCTGTGGAGCTTCAGCAGGGGCTTGGGATCCCGGTCGATCCGGGCCCGGTGCTTCTCCATGGTGAGGGCGGGGGCGTCCCAGAAGCCCATGCCGTAGCTCCAGCCCTCCGGGGCCAGCTCGAACCAGAACACCGGGTGCCCGCCGGACTCGTTGCCGAACCGGAACAAGGACAGCCACAGGTGGTCCTTATACGGCCCCCGGCCGAACAGCCGCCGGGCGTCCCGGTAGATCCGGGACACCTTCAGGTTCAGCCCGCACTTGGGGAACCGCTCCAAAAGCGCCCCCTGCACCTGGCCGCCCAGCTCCTTCATGGGGGCCAGGAAGCAGGTCTGGTACTCCGCCTTGTGCTCCTCAAACCAAGCCCGCTCGTTGTTGAAGCGGATGCCCCACATGAAGTCCACCGTCCGCTGGGAAAAGCCCTCAAACATGGCTCACGCCTCCCAGCCGCCCTCGGGCAGCTGCACGTACTGGGTGGGGGTGGGCTCCGCCGGGGGATCGGTGACGGCGGGCGGGTCGGTGACAGCCGGGGGATCCGTCACCACGGGCGGGTCGGTCACCACCGGGGGATCGGTCGTCACAGGCGGCGGGGTCACCGGGGGATCCGTGGTCACGGGGGGCTCGGTGGGGGGCACCTCCGGGGTGGGCTCCACGCCGGGGCCCACGGCGGGGCCCCAGGGCCCCTCGTCCGCCGGGTTGTAGAGGATCACCTTGTCCCGCTTGTTATACTTGCTGTGATTCTCAAAGGTGCGGGAGATCAGCTTGCCGTTGGCGTCGTACACGCAGCGGTACACGTCCACCACGTAGCCGGTGTAGGGGGTGGTCTTGACCTTGGTGGTGCCCCGGGGGATGGTCTCGTCCGGCTGGTACACGGTGGTCCAGGCGGTGGAGCCCTGGGTGTACCGCTGGGTCTCCACCTTGATGCCGTCGGGGTTGCTGCCGTAGAACTGCACCGTCAGCTTGCCCCAGGCGCCCCCGGTGGTGTAGGCCACGATCTTGATGGGGAAGCCGGTGTTGTTGCGGAACTTGAAGTCCAGGCTGGGGTAGTAGATGGTGGCGTCCAGCCCGTTGGGGATATAGCCGGTGGAGAAGGCGTGGCAGGCCCGCCGGACGATCTCCAGGTTGGAGTACACCGCGCAGTAGTAGAGGCTGGACGACACCTGGCACACGCCGCCGCCGTCCATGGGCACCGTCTCCCCGTTCTGGTAGCCGGTGCTGGGCTTATAGCCGTTGGCGGCGCTGGGGGAGCCGATGGTACCAATATAGGAGAACACCTCCCCGGGCTGGAGCACCTTGCCGTTGCAGGAGGCGGCGGCCCGGGCCACGTTGAAGGAGCGGTTGGCCACCCCGTCCATGCTGGTGGTGACCTCCGCCAGCAGGTCCTTGTAGTACAGCCGCTCGTCGCCGGTGGTCTCCGGCGGGATATAGTCCAGGGGGATGGTGACGGGCTCGCCGGGGGCCGCCTCGTCCAGCAGCTTCTGGGCCGCCTCCGGATCCACCGTGCGGCCGATGACGGCGGGGGTCAGCTTGCCGTTGGCGTCCACGCCGGGGGCCTTGGGCTCCATGTGCACCAGGTCCCGCACCACCTTGCCGGACAGCTCCGCCCCGGGGACGGGCTCGGGCTCCACCTGAAGCTCGCTCCTGCCCTCGGTCAGCGCCTCCTCCACGGCGGCGAACAGGGCGCCGGTGTCCACCTTCTGCCCGTCGTGTCCGGGGGTGACGGTGACCTCCTCCTCCCCCAGCTCATAGGTAAAGTCCACCGGGTCGATCCGCAGCTCGTCGGCGATGGACTGGATCACCTTTTTCGCCTCGGCCCGCCCCTCCTCGGTGAAGGAGGCGGCGGACAGGGACATCTGCTGAGGCTCCTGGGCCATGCCCAGCCACAGCGCCCCCAGCTTCCAGAGGGGCTGGCCCTCCTTGGCGGCGAAGCCCGCGTCCACCGCCGCGTCGGGGGAACAGGCCATCAGCTCGCCGGTGAGCTCCTTCTTCCTGCCGTTTCCGTACAGCAGGGTCAGCTTGCGCTCGGTGAGCCGCTGCTCCATCTCCTGGGTCACCAGATCCAGCGCGCCCTCCCGGGTCAGCTTGCCCAGGTCGGCCACAGTCTCGCCCTTGTCGTCCACCGCCACCGCGCCGGGGAGCAGCACCCCGTTGTCCTTCACCCAGGCGCACAGGCCGAAGTAGCCGCCCGCCACCGCCGCCGCCAGGGCTGCGGCGCACAGGCCGGCGATCAGGCCCATGGGAACCTTTTTCGGGGTCTTCGGGGTCGATTCTTCCATAACGTGACAACCTCCCTATGCGAAGCCGCCCAATACAAAAAGCCGCGGCGGTATCTTTTCCAGCCTTTTCCGGCGGAAAAGCGGACACACAGCGGCATTTTGAACCAAAGTGCGGCCCAGCTCCATCCTACGTTTTTACAACGGCACTATTTTACCACCATAAATGGAATTGGGCAAGGAAATTCCCGCAAAAAAAGGTTACAGTTTGGTATCAAATTCTGGGAAACAGGTCGCGCCGCGGGGAACGGGCCCGAAAAATGGGCCCGTTTTCCCCGCGGCGCGGCGCATCCCTGTCAGGTTTTGTGGCTCTCCACGATGGCGCCGCTGCGGTAGGCCCGCAGCAGGTCCAGCAGGTCGTCCACCTGGGCCTGCATCCGGCGGCCGTTGTCGGTGTCGTGGATGGTGGCCCGGCGCTCCAGCCGGTCAAAGATCTGGGAGGTGGAGGTGATATCCCAGTTTTTCCGGATGGCCTCCGCCCGGCCCGCGAAGGGCTGGTGGGCCACCAGGCGGAAGCAGGCGGAGTTGTAGATCAGCGTGTACCCGGCGATGCCGGTGGTCTTTTGGTACGCCTTGCAGAACCCGCCGTCGATGACGATGAGCCTGCCGCCGCCCTTCACCGGGCTCTCCCCCTTCTTGGACTTCACGGGGACGTGGCCGTTGATGATGTGGCTGTGGGCCTCCTCCAGGCCGAACTCCTTCAGCAGCCCCTCGCACACGGCGGGGTCGTTGTAGAGGGTGTAGTAGGCGTTTTTCGTCTCC
>CASTQR010000122.1 GCA_949451265.1 uncultured Eubacteriales bacterium
GAGATCTCCGCCAAGCAGGGCATCAACATCCCGGCGGTGCTGGAGGACATCGTCCACAACGTCCCCGCCCCCCAGGGCGACCCGGACGCGCCGCTGAAGGCCCTGATCTTCGACAGCCAGTACGATCCCTACTTAGGCGTCATCGTCTACTTCCGGATCATGGAGGGGACCATCCGGCCGGGGATGCAAGTAAAGCTGATGGCCTCCGGCGCCCAGTACACGGTGCTGGACTGCGGCTGGCTGCGGCCCCTGGGCATGGACAGCGCCCCGTCCCTGTCCGCCGGGGAGGTGGGCTGGTTCACCGCCTCCATCAAGAACGTGAAGGACACCCGGGTGGGGGACACCATCACCCAGGCCGACCGGCCCACGGGGTCAGCCCTCCCCGGCTACCGCCCCGCCCAGGCCATGGTATACTGCGGCGTGTACACTGAGGACGGCTCCAAGTACCCCGACCTGCGGGACGCTTTGGAAAAGCTCCAATTGAACGACGCCTCCCTGTCCTTCGAGCCCGAGTCCTCCGTGGCCCTGGGCTTCGGGTTCCGGTGCGGCTTTTTGGGGATGCTCCACATGGAGATCATCCAGGAGCGGCTGGAGCGGGAGTTTGACCTGGACCTCATCACCACCCTGCCCTCCGTCATCTACGAGGTGACGAAAACCGACGGCACCCTGGTGCGGGTGGACAATCCCCACAACTACCCCGACCCCGGCTCCATCAAGCAGGCCATGGAGCCCTATGCCGCCGTGTCCATCATCTCCCCGCCGGACTACGTGGGCAATATCATGCCCCTGTGCCAGGAGCGCCGGGGGGAGTACAAGGATATGCAGTACCTGGACACCAACCTGGTGGAGATCCGGTATCTCATGCCGCTGAACGAGATCATCTACGACTTTTTCGACACCTTGAAGGCCAAGACCCGGGGCTACGCCTCCCTGGACTACGAGCTGGACGAATACCGGCCCTCCGATCTGGTAAAGGTAGATCTGCTGCTCAACGGCGACCAGGTGGACGCCCTGTCCTTCATCGCCCACCGGGACAAGGCGTACAAGCGGGCCCGGCGGATCTGTGAGAAGCTGAAGGAGAACATCCCCCGCCAGATGTTCGAGGTGCCCATACAGGCGGCCATCGGCGGCAAGGTCATTGCCCGGGAGACCTTGAAGGCCCTGCGGAAGGACGTGCTGGCCAAGTGCTACGGCGGCGACATCACCCGGAAGAAGAAGCTGCTGGAAAAGCAGAAAGAGGGCAAGAAGAAGATGCGCTCCCTGGGCACGGTGCAAATGCCTACGGAGGCATTTATGGCCGTCCTCAAGATCGATGACGAGGGGTAGCACCCCTTCAGGAACCCCCGGCAGCGCGGGGGCGAGCCCCCGCCCTTAGCCTTCCCCCTTCCCGCCGGAGGCGGGGACAGGCAAGGGGCAGAGCCCCTGCCAAGAAAGGAGCAATTTCATGCCAAGCGGCGAAGCGTTGCAATATTATTCCGCCGCCCTGAAACAGGGCCAGCGGGAATACAAGAACTGCGTCCACCGGGGGCGCTACCCCTATATCCAGTCCCTCCAGCAGGTGCGCCAGAAGCCTCTGTCCCAGATCGCCCTGGGGGCCATGGAGATCCCCATCTACCTCATCGTGGGCTCCACCCAGGATGCCCGGTGCAATTCCTTCTCCCCCAGCTTCTTCCCCCTGCTGGACGTGGACACCGAGTTCGCCTCCAAGTGGACCAACCTGTGCCACGCCCAGCTCACCGAGGGCATCCACGACCCCATCAAGTGCTATGAGTACCTGGGCCGGTTCTACGTGGAGGAGGGGAACAAGCGGGTCAGCGTGCTGAAATCCCTGGGCTCCGCCACCATCCGGGCGGAGGTGATCCGGCTCATGCCCGAGCAGGCCGGGGACGTCACGGTGCAGATCTATATGGAGTTCCTGGACTTCTACCGCTGCTCCAAGTGCTGGGGCGTCCACTTCACCGAGCCGGGGGGTTACGCCGCCCTCCAGGCCGCCCTGGGCTTCGCCAAGGACGAGCCCTGGCCCGAGGAGTTCCAACGCAAGTTCAAGCGGCACTTCTTCGCCTTCCGGGACAGCTTCTACCGCCTGGGCGGCGGCGGCCTGGGCATCACCGCCGGGGACGCCCTGGTGCGCTGGCTCAGCTTCCACACCGGGGCGGAGTTCCTGGAGATGGAGGCGGAGGGCTACCGCCAGACCCTGTCCGCCGTGTGGAAGGAGCTGTGCGTCTACACCGACACCCAGCCCATCGCCGTCAGCCTGGCCCCCAGGGGGGAGGAGAAAAAGTCCGGCTCCGGCCTGCTGTCCTCCCTCACCCGGAAGAAGCTGCGCTGCGCCTTCCTGTTCCAGAAGAACCCCCAGACCAGCGCCTGGACCGCCGCCCACGACAAGGGCCGGGAGTACCTGGAGGAGATCCTGAAAGACAGCGTGACCGTGGCCAGCTACTATGATGTGGAGCCCCAGGGGGCGGAGGCCGTGGTGGAGGAGGCGGTGTCCGCCGGGGCGGAGCTCATCTTTACCACCTCCGTGGCCCTCATCGACGCCACCCTGCGGGTGGCGGTGAAGTACCCCAAGGTGCGCTTCCTCAACTGCTCCATCGACCAGCCCTATGTGAACGTGAAAGCCTACTACTGCCGGGTGTACGAGGCCAAGTTCGTCACCGGGGCCATCGCCGGGGCCCTCTGCAAGAACGGGAAAATCGGCTACGTGGGCAGCTACCCCATCCTCAGCGTGCCCGCCAGCATCAACGCCTTCGCCCTGGGGGCGTCCCTCACCAACCCGGACGCCCGGATCGAGCTGCGCTGGCACTGTCTGCCGGGGGACTATATGGAGGACTTCCGGCGGCAGGGCATCCGCCTGGTCAGCGACCGGGATCACATCGCGGAGCAGCCCGAGGGGGCCCAGGGCCTGGCCCGCTTAGGGGACGACGGGAAGCTGAAGCTGCTGGCCTCCCCCAGCTGGCTGTGGGGGGAGTTCTACGTCCGCATGGTGCGGGAGTTCCTCCAGGATCCCCGGCGGATCCCCTTAGCGGGGGACAGCGACCGGGCCCTGAACTTCTGGTGGGGGATGAACAGCGGCGTGGTGGATCTGAAGTACAGCGCCGACCTGCCCGACGGCGTGCTGGAGCTGGCCCGGATCCTCAAGGCGGGGATACAGGCCGGGGCCATCCAGCCCTTCCACCGGCGGATCGCGGCCCAGGACGGCCGGGTGATCAACGATGGCAGCCGGGGGCTGACCATGGAGGAGATTTTGAAGATGGATTGGCTGTGCGACCGGGTGGACGGCTCCCTGCCCGCCTATGAGGACGTGCTCCCCGTGGCCCAGCCCACCGTCCGCCGCCTGGGGATCAACCGCAAGGCCATCCCCCCGGAGGAGGCGGGCCTGTGAAGCTGCTGGTGATCTCGGACGCCGCCGATCCGGGGCTTTGGGACCATTTCTCCAAGGAGAAGCTGGGCGGGGCGGACGCCATCCTGTCCTGCGGGGACCTGCCCTCCAGCTACCTCAGCTTTCTGGTGACCATGGGCAATATCCCGGTGTTCTACGTCCACGGCAACCACGACGCCAAATACGAGCAAAATCCCCCGGAGGGCTGCGACTGCATCGACGGGGAGCTGGTGAGCTTCCGGGGGTACAGGATTTTGGGGCTTGGGGGGTGCGCCCGGTATAACCGCGGCCCCCACCAGTACACAGAGCGGGAGATGCGCCGCCGGATCGCCAAGGTGCGCAAGGCCCTGCGGCGGGGCGGGGTGGACATCCTCGTCACCCACGCCCCCGCCCAGGGGCTGGGGGACATGGACGATCCCTGCCACCGGGGGTTCGCCTGCTTCCGGGAGCTGCTGGACCGGTACAGCCCCCTGTACCACTGCTATGGGCACGTCCACTTGCAGTACGTCCCCACCCAGCCCCGCCAGCGGCAGTATGGGGACACGGTGGTGGTGAACGCCTCGGGCAAGTACCTCATCGAGCTGCCCGACCGGGCGGAGGAGCCGCTGCCCTGGTGGAAGCGGCTGGGGCGGCGGGCCTGACCAGCGATCAAGCACCCGATCCCAGGGTAACATGACAGGGGGCGGCATCTGCCGCCCCCTGTTTGCTACACAAACCAGTAATACACGTGCTCCGCCGTCTCCCGGCGCAGCTCGCCCCCGTTGGCCTCCGCCACCTTGCGGGACGCGGTGTTGTCCGGGTGGACCGTCACCAGCAGCTCCTCCGTGATGCCCATCCGCCGGGCCTCCTGGATCATCAGCCCCAACAGAGCCTTGCCGTAGCCGCGGTTCTGCTTTGTTCCGTCCACAGCGTAACCGATATGCCCTCCGGCTTCCCGCAGGGCGTCGGTGAGGCGGTGGCGCAGCGACCCGAAGGCCACGGGAACCCCGTCATCCATGAGCCAAAACGTGGTATCCGGCACCTGCCAGTCCTCCAGTCCAATACCTTGACTGCGATCCACCCGCTTGGCCAGCCATTTGGGGAAGTCCTCCCACGCCATCTGGTAGCAGCTGTTCAAAAACCCGTTTTCCGGGGGGATGCGCTGGAGCATTTCGTACACGTCCCGCCCATCGGTTAGGGCGGCTTTCTGTAAGTACACCATGAGATACCTCCTGAAAACAGACAGGGGACGGCAAACGCCGCCCCCTGTTTACGGCTTCTTGTTTACTTCACAATCTCGCCCCGGGCCTTCTTCTCCTCGATCTCCCGGAGGGCGTCCTTATAGGACAGGTTCACCCGGCCCTTCTCGTCGATATCGGTGACCTTCACCCAGATCATGTCGCCGATGTTGATCACGTCCTCCACCTTGGCCACCCGGTGGTTGGCCAGCTTGGAGATGTGGACCATGCCGTCCTTGCCGGGGGCCAGCTCCACGAACGCGCCGAACTGGAGGATGCGCACCACCTTGCCGTAGTACAGCGAGCCCACCTCGGGCACGAACACGATGGTGTCGATCATCTTCTTGGCGATCTCGCAGGCCTCGGCGTTGGGGGAGGCGATGTGGATGGTGCCGTCGTCCTCGATGTCGATCTGGGCGCCGGACTCGGCGGTGATCTTCTGGATCACGGAGCCGCCCTTGCCGATGACCTCCCGGATCTTGTCCGGGTCGATCTTCACGGTGATCATCTTGGGGGCGTACTTGCTCACCTCGGGCCGGGGTGCGGCGATGCAGGGCAGCATGATCTCGTCCAGGATGGCGAACCGGGCGTCCTTCGTGATCTCCAGCGCCTCCTTGATGATGGCGTGGGACAGGCCGTCGTTCTTCAGGTCCATCTGGATGGCGGTGATGCCCTTCTTGGTGCCCGCCACCTTGAAGTCCATCTCGCCGTGGAAGTCCTCCACGCCCTGGATGTCGATGAA
>CASTQR010000123.1 GCA_949451265.1 uncultured Eubacteriales bacterium
GACTGGAGCTCGTTTACGTTGAGCCGGGTGCCCATGGGGATTTTCAGGGTGATGATGTCCTCCCGCAGCCGGGAGTAGATCTGATCCACCAGGGACGCTTTTTTGATTCGTGCCATTGTCCAACGCTCCTATCAGCATAAAACATTTTATATCTTGCAAGGTATATTATACCGGGAACCCGGAAAATTGCAAGGGGAAATTTCCCCGCCCGCCCTATATCAACATACAGAAAGGAAGCTCCGCCATGGTTTTCAAGACATTTGACCAGCTCATCGAACACCAGAAGGGCCACCCCACCATGTCCCGCATGGCCATCGCCGCCGCCGGGGACGAGCACACCATCGAGGCCGCCCTCCACGCCCGCAAGGAGGGCATCGCCCACCCCATCCTGGTGGGCGACAGGAAGCTGATTGACGAGGCCCTGGCCCACCTGGGCGAGAGCGTCCCCGCTGAGGACATCTATGACGTGCCCGACTTGGCCGAGTCCGCCCGGTACGCCGTGGGCCTGGTCCGGGAGGGCAAGGCCGACTTCCTCATGAAGGGCAAGCTGGACACCTCCGTGCTGCTGAAGGCGGTGGTGGACAAGGAGAACGGCCTGGGCAAGGGCGGCGTCATGAGCCACTTCACCGCCTTTGAGGCGCCCTCCTATCACAAGCTGCTGGTGCCCGTGGACGGCGGCATGGTGACCTACCCCACCCTGGAGCAGAAGAAATGCATCATCGAGAACACCGTGGGCGCCCTCCACGCCATGGGCTATGAGTGCCCCAAGGTGGGCGTGGTGGCCTGCGTGGAGAAGCTGAACCCCAAAATGCCCGAGACGGTGGAGGGCGATGCGTTGAAGCAGATGAACCAGCGGGGGGAGATCACTGGCTGTATCGTGGAGGGCCCCATCTCCTACGACTGCGCCGTCAGCAAGAAAATCGCCGACTTCAAGGGCTTCCAGAGCCCCTGCGCCGGGGACTGCGACGTGCTGGTGGCCCCCAACATCCACGCCGGCAACCTGATGGGCAAAATGCTGACCGTCACCTGCGGGGCCAAGATGGCCGGGTTCATCGTGGGCGCTAAGTGCCCCATCGTCATGACCAGCCGGGGCTCCACCCCTCTGGAGAAGTACCTGTCCATCGTGATTTCCGCCGCCGCGGCCCGCTGATTGGAGGTTACTATGGAAAAGCTGCTGATTTTGAATCCCGGCTCCACCTCCACCAAGATCGCCGTCTTTGAGGACGAGACCCCGCTGTTCACCGAGTCCATCGTCCACTCCCCGGAGGAGCTGGCCCCCTTCGACCACGTGGCCGACCAGTACGAGTTCCGCAAGGAGCTGGTGGTCAAGACCCTGGAGAGCCACGGCGTGGCGCTGGACAGCCTGACCGGGATCGTGTCCCGGGGCGGGCTGCTGACCCCCATCGAGGCGGGGGCCTATGAGGTCAACGACGACATGGTGTGGCAGCTCAGGCACAAGCCCCGGAACGAGCACGCCTCCAACGTTGGGGCCATGATCGCCAAAGCCATCAGCGACGAGTTGAACATCCCCGCCTACATCTATGACGGCGTGACGGTGGAGGAGCTGCTGCCCATCAATAAGATCACCGGCGTGACCAATATGTTCCATAAGGGCATGGGCCACAACCTGAATACCCGGGCCGCCGCCCTGCGTTATGCCAAGGAGCAGGGCAGGGACTACAAGGAGATCACCGTCATTGTGGCCCACCTGGGGGGCGGCATCTCCGTCAACCTCCACCACAACGGCCGGATCGAGGACTTCATCAACGATGAGGAGGGCCCCTTCTCCCCCGAGCGGGCCGGCGGCCTGCCCATCCCCGACGTGGTGGCCGCCTGCTTTGCCCCAGGGGCCACCCAAAAGGGCATCCTGAAGGAGTATAAGAGCCGGGGCGGCCTCATGGCCCACCTGGGCACCACTGACAGCCGCGAGGTGGAAAAGATGATCCAGGGCGGCGATGAACACGCCAAGCTGATCTACGACGCCATGATCCTGGGTATCGCCAAGAACATTGGCAAGCTGGCCCCCAACGTGTGCGGCAAGGTGGACGCCATCCTGCTCACCGGTGGCATCGCCTACTCCAAGTATGTGACAGCGGAGATCGAGAAGTATGTCTCCTTTATCGCGCCGGTGGTGGTCTATCCCGGCGAGGACGAGATGAAGTCCCTGGCCCTGGGCGGCCTGCGGGTGCTGTGGGGCGAGGAGAAGGCCAAGACTTATACCAAAGTGGAAAATCCGGGCTATTGATTCCGCAGCGTTAAGCGCCCCTCCCATCGGGAGGGGCGCTTCTTTGCGTTTGGGACGTTTTCCCGTGTAAATTCATAGGCTGGGACAGCAAATTTTGAGGAGGTTCTCTCCATGAAGCTGTCCCAGCTTTTGTCCGCCGCAGGGGTGGACTGTCCCCGGGATGTGGACATTACCGCCGTCACCTGCAACACCCGGGAGGTTGTGCCGGGGGCGCTGTTCGCCGCCCTGCCGGGGGCACGGGCCGACGGGCGCGACTTTATCCCCGACGCATTGGCACGGGGGGCGGCCGCTGTCATCTGCGCTCCGCCCTTGCCGGAGGGGGTGAACGGCGCGGCGGTGGACGACCCCAGGGCCGCGTTTGCCCGGATCTGCGCCGAATTTTACGGCCACCCCGCCCGCCGGCTCACCCTCATCGCCGTCACCGGCACCAAGGGCAAAACCACCACCGCCCATATGCTACGGGAGATCTTCTCCGCTGCCGGGTACAAGACCGGCATGATCGGCACACTGGGGGCGTACATCGGCCGTACGCTGGCGGCGGACAGTGCCAACACCACCCCCGAACCCGCCGCCCTCCACCGCACCCTGCGGCAGATGGCGGACGCCGGGTGCTCCCACGTGGTGATGGAGGTGTCCTCCCAGGCCATGAAGCTGCGGCGGGTGGAGGGCATCGTCTTTGACGCGGCGGTATTCCTCAACCTCACCCCCGACCACATCGGCGGGGCGGAACACGCCGATTTTGCCGAGTACCGGGACTGCAAGGCCACCCTGTTCCGCCAGTGCCGCCTGGCCGTCGGCAACGCCGACGACCCCAACTGGCCCGCTATGGCCGCCCAGGTGCCGCCCTTTGCCCCCGTCCACACCTTCGGGTTCGGGTGGGGGGCGGACACGCGGGCGGTGGACGCGGGGCCCGATCCAGGCCGGGATTTCGCCGTCCGGCTCACCGTGGAGGGCGCTCCCCCCTACCACGTCCCCATGCCGGGGCGGTTCAACGGCTGGAACGCCCTGGCGGCCGTGGCCCTGGCCCGGGCGCTGGGGCTGGACGACGGCGCTGTCCGGGCGGGGTTGGCCCATACCTCTGTGCCGGGGCGGGCCCAGCGGTTCCCCGCCCCCGCGCCCTACGCTGTCCTCATCGACTACGCCCACAACGGCGACAGCTTCGCCGCCCTGCTGGGGGCGGTGCGGGAGAGCAGGCCCCGGCGGATCCTCGCCGTGTTCGGGGCCGGGGGGAACCGGCCCAAGCTCCGCCGGACGGACATGGGCCGCGCCGCGGCCCAGGGCGCGGACTACGCCATCCTCACCGAGGATAATCCCCGGTGGGAGCGGACGGAGGATATCTGCGGGGACATCGCCGCCGCCATGGGCGGGGCTATTCCGGTGGAGATCATCCCCGACCGGCGGGCCGCTATCTGCCGGGCGCTGGAGCTGGCGGGGCCGGGGGACGCGGTGGTGCTGGCGGGGAAGGGCCACGAGGGGTACATTGAGGAACAGGGCGTGCGGCGGGCCTTTTCCGAGTGGGAGGTGCTGGACGGCTATTTCAAGGGAACGGCAAAGCCCGCCGGGTGACCGGCGGGCTGTTTCGCTATGCCAGGGCGGGGACAAAGACGCGCCAGGAGGCACCGCCCCGGAGGGCTTCGTTGTTTTCGTCGGAGAGGGTGAAGTAATACACGGGCTGGCGGAAGCCCTTGCTGTCGGTGATGTACTCCAGGTCACAGGCGATGACGTGGACTCTTCCGCGGGCGGCATCAGCGAAGCCGAAGGCGTTGGGGCGGTCGAAGCGGCCCGCGCAGAGGTGGTCGTAGGCCGCCTGTTCCGAGATCACCGGGGCCTCCCCATGGAGGGTGACAACAGCCATGGCGTTATTCACCTCGTAAAGGGTGTTTCCTTGCGCTACCCAGCACTCTATCTCACCGTCATAGAACACGCCGTCCTGCTCCACGTTGACAGCGCGGAAAACGTATCTGCCCTTGCCCTCGTCGAAGAATTGGGCAGCGGCGGGAAGGGGGACGCCCAGTTCGTCCAACTCGCCCCGCAGCTCCGCCTCGGTGAGGGTACCCCAGTGCTCAAAGGGGCGCAGATCGCTGTCCACCCGCCAATCGTTGTACCCATAGGAGCGGTCGTTGTAATCCACGATGATACAGAAGGTGCTGTGGTCGGAGTAGTAGGCGGTGTTGTCGTAGTAGTCGATGTCAAACCGGTCGCCGTTGATGTCCACCCCCCGGCGCCGGGCAAAGTCCAGGGCGAACTGGTCACAGGTCTCCTTGGTGAAGGGCTCCGCCCAATACACCCCGGCGGGGCCGGGTTCATCGGACAGCGGGCAGTCCAACACCCACTCCGTCCCCCTGGTGTCGGCGGGGGCCACGGGGATGGGGCCGTCCGCCAGGTTGCCGTAAGGCTGGAAATGGTAGACCAGGAAGATCCCCGCCAGGGCGGCGGCGGACAGGGCGGGCAGTACGGTGTAAAGGCTCATCGCTTTCCACTCCTTGCGGGAGAGGCTGAGGGCGGCAAGGCACAGGCAGAAACCCAGCATAGCCCCCAGGGTGTTGCAAAACAGGTCGTCCACGTCGGCCTGCCCCCTGCCGGTGAAAAACTGGATGATCTCAATGGCGAGGGACGTGCCCAGCCCCGCCGGGAGCATCCAATTCCACCGCTGGAACCGGGGAAAGGCCAGGGGCAGAAGTATACCGAACGGCATAAACATGGCAATATTCAACAACGGGTTAAGCCAGATTTGCAGGGTAAAGGCGCTCCACGCCTCCCAGAAGGCCAGGAACAGGTGGGTCTGCACCCAGAGCCGCATACCCGGATTGGCGGTGCGGATCACCAGGGTGATGGTGCCCAGCCCCGCCAGATAGCAGGCCAGCAGGGCGATGGCGGCGGCCCGCTTGGCGGGGATAGGGTTACCCCGCTCCTTCCGCCACACGCAGTACAGGAACATGGCCCCACCCACCAGCAGGGCGGCCAGCAGCGCCGGGGCCAGGGCTTTGGAAAAGTATCTGAGTATGGTGTTGATGAAATCGTGCATGAGGCTTCTCCCCTCTCTGTG
>CASTQR010000124.1 GCA_949451265.1 uncultured Eubacteriales bacterium
GGTCCAGCTCGCCGTCCACGATGGCGGCGAAGCTCTCCAGGGTGTCCTTCAGGGGCACGTATACGCCGGGGATGCCGGTGAATTTTTCCGCCACATGGGTGGGCTGGGCCAGGAAGCGCTGGAGCCTTCTTGCGCGGGCGACCACCTTCCGGTCGTCGTCGCTGAGCTCGTCCATGCCCAGGATGGCAATAATATCCTGGAGCTCCCGGTATTTTTCCAGGATCTCCTGCACCTTTCGGGCCACCCGGTAGTGCTCCGCCCCCACGATGTCCGCTTCCAGAATGCGGGAGGAGGACTCCAGCGGGTCCACCGCCGGATAAATGCCCTGCTCGGAAATTTTGCGGCTCAAAACAGTGGTGGCGTCCAGATGGGCGAAAGTGGTGGCGGTGGCCGGGTCGGTGAGATCGTCCGCCGGGACGTATACCGCCTGCACCGACGTGACGGACCCCGCCTTGGTGGAGGTGATGCGCTCCTGGAGCTCGCCCATCTCGTTGGCCAGGGTGGGCTGGTAGCCCACGGCGGAGGGCATCCGCCCCAGCAGGGTGGACACCTCGCTGCCCGCCTGGACGAAGCGGAAGATGTTGTCGATGAACAGCAGCACGTCCTTGTGTTCCTTGTCCCGGAAGTGCTCGGCCATGGTCAGCCCGGACAGGGCCACCCGCATGCGCACGCCGGGGGACTCGTTCATCTGGCCAAACACCAGGGCGGTTTTGGCGGACACGCCGCTCTCCCGCATCTCCCGCCACAGGTCGTTGCCCTCCCGGGAGCGCTCGCCCACGCCGGTGAAGATGGAATAGCCGCCGTGCTCCATGGCCACGTTGTGGATCAGCTCCTGGATGAGCACCGTCTTGCCCACGCCGGCGCCGCCGAACAGGCCGATCTTGCCCCCCTTGGGGTAAGGCTCCAGCAGGTCGATGACCTTGATGCCCGTCTCCAGAATCTCCACCGCCGGGCTCTGCTCGTCAAAGGCGGGGGGCTTGCGGTAGATGGACTGTACCGGCGTGCCCTCGGGCACCGGACCGCCGCCGTCGATGGGCTGGCCCAGGACGTTGAACATACGCCCCAGGGTGGCCTCGCCCACCGGCACCTGGATGGTGTGGCCGGGAACGTCCACCGCCAGCCCCCTCGCCAGCCCCTCGCTGGGGGAGAGCATGATGCAGCGCACCGTCTTACTGTCCAGGTGCTGGGCCACCTCCATGACCCGGTGCTCGCCGTTTTTCTCAACGGTGAGCATCTCCCGCAAGCGGGGCAGCTCACCGTTGACCAGCTCCACGTCCACCACGGGGCCGGATATCTGAGTGATGATCGCTCGTTCCATCATCGTCAACCTTCTTTCCTGTGCTTTTGACGTTGGGCCTTGGCCCCGGCGGACACCTCGGTGATCTCCTGGGTGATGGCCGACTGCCGGACCCGGTTGAATTCCAGGGACAGCTCGCCCAGCAGCTTTTCCGCGTTCTGGTTGGCGCTGTCCATGGCGGTCATGCGGGCCTGCTGCTCGCAACAGAAGCTGTCGATGAGGGCGCTGTAGATAAAGCCGGACACATAGCTGGGTATCATGCTGTCCAGCACGGAGTTCACGTCGGGCAGAAACTCGAACTGGGATGTCACCGGCGGTTCGGTCAGGGCCGTGTCCGCGAAATGGGTCCGGTGGAAGGGCAGGACCCGGGTACACTTGGCCTCGTAGGCTATGCCGCCCCCCATGTCGGTGTAGACCACATAGATCCGGTCCAATAGATCCTTCCGGAAGCCGTCCAGAAGCAGCGCGCTGATCTCCCTGGCTCTTGCCATGGTGGGGTTCTGGGCGGTGTAGAGGAAGCTGCGCTCAATGGGGATATTGTGGGCGGCGAAAAACCGCCGTCCATACTCGCCCACCACGAACAGCTTGGTGTCCGGGTGCTGCTCCAGCAGCTTGAGCGCCTCTTTGATGGCGTTCTGGTTGTATGCCCCGGCCAGACCCTTGTCGGCGGTGATGACCAGGCAGGCGCTGGGTTTATCCAGGGGCGGTTCGCCCTGGTTGGGGTAAAAGTAGGGGCTGTCCACCACGCCGTTTTCCACCGTGCGGAAAATGCGCTTGATCTCCCGGCGCAACGCCTCGAAATAGGGGCGGGTATTGTCCAGTTCTTGTCTGGCTTTGCGCAGCTTGGTGGAGGCGATGAGGTACATGGCGTTGGTGATCTTCTTTGTCTCCTGGACGCTCTCGATGTGGGTTTTGATCTCCTTGGTCCCGGCCATGTCAGCCCTCCTGTTTTCCGCCGTCCTGGAACTGTTTCAGGTAATCCCGGGCCAGGTCCAGAATCTCCTCCCGGTCGTCCTGAGACAGCCGTCCGCTCTGGTCGATCCGGGCGCACAGGTCCGGGGCCTCCTCCTCCAGGGCGAGCAGCAGCCCGGCGCGGAATTCGTCCATCCGGCTCAGCGGGACCTCCTGCATCACATGGTCCAGGGCGGCGGTGAGCACGATGACCTGCTGGTGTTGGGACAGGGGGGCATACTGGGGCTGGCGCAGAAGGCGCATCAGGCCCTGTCCATAGGCCAGTTGCCGTTTTGTGGCGTCGTCCAGGTCGCTGGAGAACTGGGTGAACACCTCCATCTCCCGGTACTGGGCCAGGTCCAGGCGGATGGCTCCGGCGGCGGACTTCATGGCTTTCGTCTGGGCGTCGCCGCCCACCCGGGACACGGACAGGCCCACGTTGACGGCGGGCCGCTGGCCGGAGAAGAACAGCTCGCTTTCCAGGAAGATCTGGCCGTCGGTGATGGAGATGATGTTGGTGGGGATATAGGCGGACACGTCCCCCGCCTGGGTCTCCACGATAGGCAGGGCGGTCATGCTGCCGCCTCCCAGTTCGTCGCTGAGGTGGGCGGACCGTTCCAGCAGCCGGGAATGGAGGTAGAACACATCGCCGGGGAAGGCCTCGCGGCCGGGGGAGCGCTCCAGCAGCAGGGAAAGCGCGCGGTAGGCAATGGCGTGCTTGCTGAGGTCGTCATACACGATGAGAACGTCCCGGCCCTGGTACATAAAATACTCGCCCAAGGCGCACCCGGCGTAGGGGGCGATATACTGCAAAGCGGCGGAAGCCCCGGCGGGGGCGGTGACGATGGTGGTGTACTCCATAGCGCCCCGGCGGGCCAGGTTCTCCGCCAACTGGGCCACGGAGCTGGTTTTCTGTCCGATGGCCACATAGATGCACACCACGTCCTTGCCCTTCTGGTTGAGGATGGTGTCCAGGGCGATGGCGGTTTTGCCGGTCTGACGGTCGCCGATGATGAGCTCACGCTGGCCCCGGCCGATGGGGAACATGGAGTCGATGGCCAGCAGCCCCGTCTCCATGGGGGCGTTCACCGGCTGGCGGTCCAGGATGCCGGGGGCGGGGGTTTCTACAGGGCGGTAGCCCTCCGGCTCGATGGAGCCTTTGCCGTCCACGGGCAGGCCCAGCGCGTCCACCACCCGGCCCAGATAGCCCTGGCCCACGGGCATACCGGCGGTTTTCAGAGTCCTCCGGACCATGTTGCCCGCGCAAATCTCCTCGCCGTCGCCGAACAGGATGCAGCTCAGCCCCTCGGGGCGCAGATCCTGCACCATGCCCTTCACGCCGGAGGAGAACAGCAAAATTTCCCCGTACTGGGCGTGGGCCAGCCCGCCCACGGTGGCGATGTCGCCGTCCACAGTGAGCACCTCGCCGATCTCCTCGGGAACGGGGGTGGGCTCCCAGTGCTCCACGGCCTGGCGCATGAGGGGGACGATGTCGTTTGCCCCGGGCTGGATGTGGCGCAGGTAGTCCTGGAACTGCCTCACCCGGCCGTCCAGGGTCCAGTCGTACACGTCGGACCCCACTTGAAGGCGGAACCCGTCCTGAAGGGACTCGTCAAACTCCCAGTGGAGGGGGATCTTGCGCTGATAGGTCTTGGTCAGGAACTGCTCGAAACGTTCAAGCTGCGCCCCGGTGGGCTGGTCGGCGCTGCGCAGTTGGGCGGTGAGGCGGCTTCTAGCGGCCCTCATGGGTCTTGCCTCCCTCCGTCAGGTCCAGGAACTGGTCAAAGAAGTCGGCCCCGGGCTGGGCGGCCAGCTTTTTCGCCGCCTTGGCGGCCAGCTCCCGCATCTCCTTCTGGGACTCCCGGATGGCCCGCTCCTTGGTCTGTTCCGCCTCGGCCTTGGCCTTGGCTACGATGTGCCTGGCCTGCTCCTCCGCCTGGGTCAGTTGTTCCTGGGCGGCCTGGGACGCGGACTGCTGGGCTTTGGCCCGCTCCTGGCGGATTTCCTCGTCGGCGGCGTCCAGCTTGGCCTGACAGTCGGCCTTGAACTGTTCCGCCTGGGCCAGCTTACCAGCGGCCTGATCCTCCAGCTCCTGATAGTAGGCCTCCCGCTTGGCAATGAATTGCTTCACCGGCTTGTAGAGCAGGAAGTACAGCGCTCCCGTGAGGATGGCCAGGTTCATCCAGTGCAGCAAAATCTGCTGCAAATTGATATTCAGAGGCATGATAGCGACCTCCCAGGATTAAAGCACGAAGATGATGAGGATGACCACCAGCAGCGCGTAGATGATGGCCGTCTCGATAAAGACCAGGCCCAGCATCAGGGTGGTGCGCACCTTGCCCTCCGCTTCGGGCTGACGGGCAATGCTCTCGGTGGACTTGGCGGTGGCAAGGCCCATACCTACCGCGCCACCCGCGGCGGCCAGACCCACGGCGATGCCGGCGGCGATGGCCTTGGAGCCGATGGTGTTGTCTTCCTGGGTCTGAGCGGCGGGCTGGTTGGCGTCGGGGGCGTCGGCGGCGAAGGCGGGGGCGGCGAGGGCCAGGGTGAGCAGCATAACCCCGGCCAGGGCGATGATCTTTTTCAGCAATTTATTCATGGATAACGACCTCCATTTTATATATGATTTGGTTCAGGTATTGTCTGCCTGGGGCTTCTTTTTGGACGTTGCGTGGGACGGCTCGGACACCTCGCCGTAGTACAGCGCCACCAGCATGGTGAGCACGTAGGTCTGGATCAGGGCGTGGAGCAGGGTAAACAGCACCCCTACCACCACCGGCAGCACGAAGCTGAGGCTGATATAGTAATAGACCAGCTCCGTCACCAGCAGGCCGCTGAGCAGCGCGCCGAACAGGCGGAAGCTCATGGAGATGGGCAGGGAGAACTCCTTGAGGGCTTTGAGGATCCCCTTGGGCCCGTGCTCGGCCACGGCGCCGGAGGCAATGACCAGGTAGGACAGCGTACCTGTGGCGATGGCGGCGTTCACGTCGGACAGGGGGGCGGGCAGGGTGATGGGGTGGCCGTGGAC
>CASTQR010000125.1 GCA_949451265.1 uncultured Eubacteriales bacterium
ATCATGACACCTCCGGCCCTATTGTGGACGGAGCGGCGGCGGTTTATACCAGCGGCGGCAAAATTTGCGCCCCGTTTGCTTTTGCCCGCCCGCTGTGCTATACTTGGGCAAGCAACGTGAAAAGGAGTGGCGGCATGATCCTCTGGCTCAACGGGGCCTTCGGCGCGGGCAAGACCCAGACGGCCTGCGCCCTCCACCGCAGGCTTCCCGGCTCCTATGTCTGCGACCCGGAGAACGCCGGGTATTTTATCGCCCGCAACCTCCCCGAGCCCCTGGCGGAGGGGGACTTCCAGGACTATCCCATGTGGCGGGCGTTCAATTACAACATGCTGGACTACATCGCCGGGCGGTACGGCGGGGATATCATCGTCCCCATGACCCTCACCAACCGGGGCTATTACGACGAGCTGGTGGGCGCCCTGTCCCGGAAGTATGAGGTGAAGCCATGCCGCTGACGAGGAATACCCCCCTGACCGACCTGCCGGGGGTGGGCCCGGCCCGGGCCAAAAAACTGGAGAAGCTGGGCCTGCGCACCCTGGGGGATGCCCTGGAGCACCTGCCCCAGCGGTATGAGGACCGCCGGGAGGCGCACACCCTTCGGGACGCGCCCCCCGACCGGCCTTGCTGCGTGGCCCTGCTGGTGGCGGAGACGCCCCGGGTGAGCTACGTCCGCCGGGGGCTGACGCTGGTCAAGGTGAAGGGGGTGGATGGATCGGGCGCGGCCCAGATCACCTTTTTCAACCAGGACTATATTAAGGAAGTCCTCCGCGCCGGGGAGAGCTACGTGTTCTACGGTACCGTGGAACGCCAGGGGAACCTGTACGCCCTCACCAACCCCGTGTTCGAGCGGGAGGGCGCCGCCCGTGCCACCGGCCTCATCATGCCGGTGTACCCCCTGACGGCGGGCATCTCCAACAACCTCCTGGCTGGCATCACCCGGCGGGCGGTGGACAGCTGCCTGGACGGCCTGCCGGAAGTCCTCCCCGCCAGGCTGCGGAAGGAGCACCGGCTCTGCCAGACCCAGTACGCCCGGAAAAACATCCACTACCCCGCGGACTTCGAGGCCCTTGCCATCGCCCGGCGGCGGCTGGTGTTCGAGGAGCTGTTCGTCCTCACCTGCGGGCTGGCCCAGCTCAAGGAGCGCCGTTCGGCCGGGGAGGGCCGGGTGCTGTCCGGCTCCCCGGCGGACTTCGCCGCCTTGCTGCCCTTTGCCCCCACCAGCGCCCAGCGCCGGGCCATGGACGACATCGCCGCCGACCTGAACTCCGGCAAGGCCATGAACCGCCTGGTGCAGGGGGACGTGGGCTCCGGCAAGACGGCGGTGGCCGCCTTCGGGGCGTGGACGGCGGCGAAAAACGGCGTCCAGTGCGCCATGATGGCCCCCACCGAGCTGCTGGCGGAGCAGCACGCCCGCACCATGGACGCCCTGCTCTCCCCCGCCGGGGTGCGGGTGGCCCTCCTCACCGGGTCGGTGAAGGGAAAGGCGAAAAAGGAGCTGCTGTCCGCCCTGGCGGAGGGGGAGATCGACCTGGTGGTGGGCACCCACGCCCTGTTCTCCCAGGGGGTGGAGTACCACGATCTGGGCCTGGTGATCGCCGACGAACAGCACCGCTTCGGCGTGGCCCAGCGGGGGGCGCTGGCGGAAAAAGGGGGCGAAACCCCGCCCCACGTGCTGGTGATGTCCGCCACCCCCATCCCCCGGACGCTGGCCCTCATCATCTACGGCGACCTGGACGTGTCCGTCATGGACGAGCTGCCCCCCGGCCGCACCCCTGTGGCCACCTTTGCCGTGGGGGAGGACAAGCGGGCGCGGATGTACGGCTTTGTCCGTAAGCAGGTGGGGCTGGGGCGGCAGGTCTATATCGTCTGCCCCGCCGTGGAGGATCACGCGGAATATAAGATGCAGGATTCCGGCTGGGGGGAGAGCCCCGTCCTGGATTTGAAGGCCGTCACCGCCTATGCCGCCGAACTGCGGGAGCGGGTGTTCCCCGATCTCCGGGTGGGTTTTGTCCACGGCAAACTGAAATCGAAGGACAAGGAGGCCGTCATGTCCGCCTTTTCCGCCGGGGAGCTGGACGTGCTGGTGTCCACCACCGTCATTGAGGTGGGGGTGGATGTGCCCAACGCCTCCCTGATGATCGTGGAGAACGCGGAGCGGTTCGGCCTGTCCCAGCTCCACCAGCTCCGGGGCCGGGTGGGCCGGGGGAAGCACGAGAGCTTCTGCGTGCTGATGACCGCCAGCCGCAGCGACACCGCCCGGGAGCGCCTGCGGGCCCTGTGCGCTACCAACGACGGCTTCCAGATTGCGGAGGAGGATCTGCGCCTGCGGGGGCCCGGCGACTTCTTCGGCAAGCGGCAGCACGGCCTGCCCCAATTAAAGGTGGCGGACTTTGCCGCCGATATGGAGCTGCTGAAGGAGGCCCGGGCCGCGGCGGAGGAGCTCATCGCCGCCGACCCGGATCTGAAAAAGCCCGCCCACCGCCTCTTGAAGCGGAAGGTGCGGGAGCTGTTCGAGGAGAACGCGGAGCTGTTCAATTAGAACGTAAAAGCCTTCCTCCGCAGGGGGGAAGGCGGCACGGCGAAGCCGTGACGGATGAGGGGGCGGGGAGGCTGCGTAGCGGGCGCTGAATTTGGAGACCGCGCACCGAACGTCCGCCCCCTCACCTGCCCCCTTCGGGGGCACCCTCCCCCCACAGGGGGGGAGGGCTGATCGATCACAAAGGAGCGTATGCCATGAAACGGCTGACCATCGGGATGCTGGCCCACGTGGACGCGGGGAAAACCACCCTGTCCGAGGCCCTGCTCTACCGGGCCGGGGCGGTGCGGAGGCTGGGCCGGGTGGACCACGGGGACGCCTTCCTGGACACCGACCGGCAGGAGCGGGAGCGGGGCATCACCATCTTCTCCAAGCAGGCCCGGCTGGAATGGAAGGGCTGGGAGTTCACCCTGCTGGACACGCCGGGGCACGTGGATTTTTCCGCCGAGATGGAGCGGGCGGTGCAGGTGCTGGACTGTGCGGTGCTGCTGGTGAGCGGGGCGGACGGGGTGCAGGGCCACACGGAGACGCTGTGGCGGCTGCTGGCGCGGCACCAGGTGCCCACCCTTCTGTTCATCAACAAGATGGATCAGCCGGACACGGATCGGGACGAACTGCTGGCCCAGCTCCGGGCGCGGCTGGACGAGGGCTGCGCCGACTTCTCGGGGGACTGGGGGGAGGTGCTGGAACAGGCGGCCCTGTGCGACGAAACTCTGATGGAGCGTTACCTGGAGACGGGGACGCTGGACGATAACCACCTGTCCGCCCTCATCGTGGAGCGGAAGCTGTTCCCCTGCTATTTCGGCGCGGCGCTGAACCTGGACGGGGTGGATGAACTGCTGGACGGGCTGGCCCGGTTCGCGTTGGAGCCGGACTGGCCGGGGGAGTTCGCCGCCCGTGTGTTCAAGATCAGCCGGGACGACAAGGGGGAGCGGCTGACCTGGCTGAAGGTAACGGGCGGGGGTTTGAAGGTACGGGACACCGTGAAGGGCCCGGACTGGGAGGAAAAGGCCACCCAGCTCCGGCTGTACTCCGGCGCTCGGTTTACAACTGTCGATCAGGCCCCGGCGGGGACGGTGTGCGCCGTCACCGGCCTGACCCAAACCAGGGCGGGCCAGGGGTTAGGGACGGAGGACGACTGGGCGGGGCCGGAGCTGGAGCCGGTGCTGGCTTATCAGGTGCTGCCCCCGGCGGGGGGCGATCTCCACACCCTGCTGGCCCAGCTCCGTATCTTGGAGGAGGAGGATCCCCAGCTCCAGGTGGAGTGGGACGAGGGGCTGGGGGAGATCCGGGTGCACCTCATGGGGGAGGTGCAGCTGGAGGTGCTGTCCCGGCTCATGGAGCGGCGGTTCGGGGCGTCGGTGGCCTTCGGCCCCGGGCGGATCGTCTACCTGGAGACCATCGCCGCCCCGGTGGAGGGGGTGGGCCACTTCGAGCCCCTGCGCCACTACGCCGAGGTGCACCTCCTGCTGGAGCCGCTGGAGCGGGGGGCGGGGCTGGAGCTGGACACCGCCTGTGATCAGAACGTGCTGGACGGCCGCTGGCAGCGGCTGATCCTCACCCACCTGATGGAGAAGGAGCACCGGGGGGTGCTGACCGGGGCGCCCATCACGGATATGCGGATCACCCTCCTGACGGGGCGGGCCCACCTGAAGCACACCGAGGGGGGCGACTTCCGGCAGGCCACCTACCGGGCGGTGCGCCAGGGGCTGATGAGCGCGAAAAGCGTGCTGCTGGAGCCGTGGTATTCCTTCCGCCTGGAGGTGCCCACGGGGAGCGTGGGCCGGGCCATGACGGATTTGCAGCGCATGGGGGCGGAGTTCCAGCCCCCGGAGACGGCGGGGGAGCTGTCCGTCCTCACCGGAAGCGTCCCCGTGTCCGGGGCGGGGGGCTACTGGACAGAGGTGGCGGCCTACACCGGGGGGCGGGGGCGGTTCTCCTGCGCCGTGGAGGGCTACCGCCCCTGCCACAATGCCGGGGATGTTATCGCCGCCGCGGGCTATGACCCGGAGCGGGACGTGGACAACCCGGCTGGCTCGGTGTTCTGCGCCCACGGGGCGGGGTTCAACGTGCCCTGGAACGAGGTGCGGGAACATATGCACCTGGACAGCGGGTGGAGGCCGGAGAGGGACGGCTCCGCCCCAGAGGAGCGCGCCCCGGCGTACCAGCCCATGAGCTACGAGTCCAGGGCGGCGCTGGACAAGGAGCTGGAGGCCATCTTCCAGCGGGCCTACGGCCCGGTGAAACCCCACGCCTTCCGGCCCGTGCCTAAGGCGGCCAATCCCCCAAAGCCCAAGCCCTGGAAAGGGCTGAAGGTCCGGGACGGGGACGACTACCTGCTGGTGGACGGCTATAACATCATCCACGCCTGGGAGGAGCTGCGGAAGCTGGGCCGGGCGGATCTGGACAGCGCACGGGAGCGGCTGATCCACCGGCTGCGCAACTACCAGGGGTGGAAGAAGTGCAAGGTCATCGTGGTGTTTGACGCCTACAAGGTGAAGGGGAACCCCGGCAGCGTGGAGCGGCTGGGGGATCTGTTCGTGGTGTACACCAAGGAGGCGGAGACGGCGGATATGTATATTGAGAAAACCACCTACGCCCTGGCGAGGGAGCGGAAGGAGCACCGGGTGCGGGTGGCCACCTCCGACGGGCTGGAGCAGATGATCATCCTGGGCCACGGGGCGGTGCGTATGCCCGCCGCCGAGCTGGA
>CASTQR010000126.1 GCA_949451265.1 uncultured Eubacteriales bacterium
TCAATTGACAGGGAGCTCTTTTTGCGCTTAAATCCAAATCAGGACAGCTTCGCTTCAACCCATTCCTCGTCTGGGACATAGCCCTCTGCGGGGAGGTTCCCCCGCCAGCCAGTGTTTAAAATACGCAGTCGTTCACATTTTATTATGTATCAGCTGTTCCTTACAGCAGAATATCAGGGTCGCCTCCACATCGTTGATCAACTGCTTCAGCTGATCCTCCGGCAGTCGCTTCGGGGAAGCGATTGTCCCCAGTTTCCATGGGATAGGACCAATGAATCACTACTTTTCGCATGGCATTGCCACCTTTAGAATTGATTCACCCAATTGGCAATCAGCACCTGGGGCACCAGCCACGCCCCCATAAACACCAGGAAGTTCGCCACCGTCAGTGACCCGAAGGCGGCGATGGAGGTTAAGTAGAACGTGAGGCACAGCCCGATCACCGACCCCGCCAGAGCGAACACCAGCCCCAGCCGGGTGGCGAACCGCAGCCTGCGGCCCCCCACCAGGGCGTCGCAGTAGGGCCCCAGCCCCTCCCGGCTCAGCAGGGCTACCAGCGCCCCATCCCCGTGGATCTCCGGGGCGGACAGCTCCAGCCGCCGGCCCACCGGGGGGAATTCCAGCTTGTCCACCGGCAGCTTGAACTTCTGCTCCAGCAGGGCGGGGATCAGGTTGGGATCCCGGGTGGCCAGCACCGGGGACAGCCCCGCCGCCATCAGCGCCGACAGGCTGGGATTCACCCCGCCGTCCATGGCGTATTGCAGCAGGAACATCCCGGACAGCTGCCCGCCGATGGCGCAGAATACCGCGTTTTTGATGTTGTGCCCCGCCGGCAGGGGGATCTCCATCAGGTGCATATAGGCGGCGGTGCCCACCAGCACCTCCTTGCCCCGGATCACCCCGGAGGCCCCGCCCTCGTGCCACTCCAGGCCGGACACGTCCCGGTACATGGCCCCCTGGGCCCGGAGCAGGTTGTGGAAGGGCCGGGTGAGCCCGCAGGCCATGGCCCGCAGCATGGAGGCGGTGTACCCCACCGCCTTCTCCGTGGGCACGCTGCCGAACACCTTCACCTGGGCCACCGTCACCGAGCCGGTGGGGAACAGGTCGCCGTCGCTGACGATGACGCCCCCCTGGCCGCACCGGGCCGCCCCCGTCCAGCCAGCCAGCGCCGCCCCCACCTGGTGGAGCCGCTCCACCAGCTTGCGGTAGGGCAGGCCGAAGGCCAGCAGGGCCGACCAGGAGCCGGAGGCGGTGAAGCAGGCAGACGCCGCCCACAAAAACCGTCCCGGCGCCTCCTGCCCCACCGAGGCCAGCAGGGCGCACAGCAGACTGCCCAGCAGCAGCAGGGGCGCGGCGAAGCGGTAGGCCCGCTGGCCCCCGTCCTCCATCTGGAGCTGGCTGCCAAAGCCCATGCTGGAGCCGGGGGCCTTGGTGAAGGTGGGCTTGTTGGACCACATGGTCTCGTCCCTGGCCACCACGTAAGGGGTGCGCACCTGGGAGGCGGCCTTGGCGGACAGCCGGTCCCCCCGGCGGCGGGCGTGGAGCCCCCGCAGGGCGAAGGCCAGCCCCAGGGCGGTCACCGCCGAGCAGGGCAGGCAGCTGTACCGGGGATCAAGCTGTCCGGCAGTGAGGCCGTCCAGCAGGGTGAACGTCCAGGCCAGGAACAAAATGCTCTCCGCACGGGGGCGCAGAGTAAAGAGCTGTTTCGCCCCCTCCGCCGGGATCTCGTAGCACACCAGCCCCGTCAGCAGCAGCAGGGCACTCAAAATCAGGGCGCGGAGCTGGTACAGGGTCAGGCCGAACTCCCCCACCGCCTCCGCCAGCATAGCCCAGGACACAAAGGGGATCTCCAGCGACACCCCCACCGCCAGCAGCCCCAGCAGCAGGGCCAGCCGCACCCGCCGCCCCTGGGCCTTCAGGCCCTTGCCGTACAGCGCCGCCAGACGGCTGGGGGCGGTGTCCGGGGGCAGCTCCCTCTGCCGCACCAGCTTCAGCCGGGGACGGCGGGGGTGGGCATCCTCGTCGGGCAGCTCCTCCTTGTCCACGCCGGGGGTGTACTTCTCCGCCCGGCGGGCGTCCTCGTCCGGCTCCGCCTGGTCGTACATATGGTCTGCGAAGTGGTCGGCCTTCCTTAATAAGGTATGGACACGGGCCCCGATGGAGCGGCCCATGTTCTCCGGCACGATCTCCGGCATGGGCTTGTCCTCCGGCCGGGGCTTGGGGGCCGTCCGGCCCGTGACCGGGAACCGGAGGGTGCGCTCATCGTCCCCCGTATCGGGGGCGGCGTCCTTCCGTTCCGGGAAGTCCACCACCTTGGCCTCTGTCCGCTTCGTGCCGTATTCCGCCAGGATCTCCTCCACGGAATACTCCCGCCCGCCTTTTTGATCCTTCTGATCGGACATTGGCTTCCTCCTATTTCGCGTTTCGCTGGCGAACCACCTCATACAAAACCACCGCCGCCGCCGCGGAGGCGTTCAGCGAGTTCAGCTTCCCCTTCATGGGGATGGACACCAGGAAGTCGCACTGCTCCCGGACGAGGCGGCCCATGCCGTCCCCCTCGCTGCCGATGACAAGGACGGCGGGGCCCTTCAGGTCCGCCTGATATAAGGTTGTGTCCCCATCGGCGGCGGTGCCGAACACCCACAGGCCCTGGGCCTTCAGCTCCTTCAGCGCGGCGGTCAGGTTGGGCACACGGGCCACGGGCAGGTAGCTCACCGCCCCGGCGCTGGTTTTCGCCACGATGGCGGTGAGCCCCGCCGAGCGCCGCTTGGGGATGATCACCCCGTGGGCCCCGGCGCACTCCGCCGTGCGGATCACCGCCCCTAAATTGTGGGGGTCGGACAGCTCGTCGCACACCACGATCAGGGGGGCCTCCCCCTTCTCCTTCGCGGCGTTGAGGATGTCGTCCACCTCCGCGTACTCCCGGACGGCGGCGATGGCGATGACCCCCTGGTGGCTCTTGGTGCGGCTCATGCCGTCCAGCTTCCGCCGGTCTGCCTCCGTCACCACCACCCCCTTCCCCCGGGCGGTGGAGGCGATGTGGCCCAGGGTGGCGTCCGTCTCCCCCCTGGCGATATAGATCTTGTCGATGGGCGTGCCCGCCCGGAGGGCCTCGATCACCGCGTTGCGGCCCTCAATGAGGCCGTCGGCCTCCGCCTCCACCGGGGGGCGCTGTCTTTTCTCGTCTCGCATGGAAACGCTCCTTTTCCCTTTAGCGGGTGCATACTAAAGAGATAGTATACCATAATTCCCAACCGGACGGAAGGGGGCGGGCCATCTTTTTCCCCCCTTTTTTCGTCATAGAAATTTTACAGCCTGTCCAAGAACATTTCTTGTTTTTATCCGCCAAGTGTGATATACTCATTTAAATGCCCAAAACCAGGAAACGGGCAAATTTGGAAAACACCTCGGGATCAAAGCCGATCCCGATCAGTGAAAAAAGGAGGTTGTGCCTATGGCCGGCCCGGTGAAGCCAAGCGACCCCAACCGCCGGGACAGCAATCAGAAGGGCGGCGGGAACGACAAAAAACGGGCGCCATGGAGTTATCTCAGCATAGTCATGTGGGCGGTGATGCTGGTTTTCCTGCTCCAGATGTGTAACAGCTCCATGGAAAACGCCTCGGTGGAGACGGTGCCCTTCTCCACCTTTCGCGGCTGGGTGGAGGAGGGCCAGGTGGCCACGGTGGAGCTCACCTCCAATCTCTACACCTTCACCCTGAAGGAGGGCTCCCCCGCCCTGGCGGAATACGCGAAAAAGATCAAGGAGGCCTACGGAAAGGGGGGCTGGGGCCAGTTCCTGAACCAGTTCGACCCCAAGGGGCTCAACGGGGCGGCCAGCGCCGCCATCAAATTTCAGACCGTCCCCATGCCCGGGCTGGCCTCCCCGGACCTGCCCGACTGGCTGAGCGAACACGGCGTGGAGAAGTATGAGACCGTCACCCCCACCGTGGAGCAGTACCTGATGTCCGCCTTCCTCAACTACGTGCTGCCCATTCTGGTCACGGTGGGCGGGCTGCTGCTGCTCTACCGCTATATGTTCAAGAAGATGGGATCCAGCGGGGGCTTCGGCGGCATTGGCGGCGTGGGCAAGTCCAACGCCAAGGTGTACGTGGAGAAGAAAACCGGCGTCACTTTCAAGGACGTGGCGGGCCAGGACGAGGCCAAGGAGAGCCTGGAGGAGATCATCGACTTCCTCCACAACCCCGGCAAGTACACCGAGATCGGCGCGAAGCTCCCCAAGGGCGCGCTGCTGGTGGGCCCCCCGGGCACCGGCAAAACCCTGCTGGCAAAGGCGGTGGCGGGCGAGGCCAACGTGCCCTTCTTCTCCATCTCCGGCTCCGACTTCGTGGAGATGTTCGTGGGCGTGGGCGCGTCCCGTGTCCGCGACCTGTTCAAGGAGGCCTCCAAGATGGCCCCCTGCATCATCTTCATCGACGAGATCGACACCATCGGCAAGTCCCGCGACAACCGCATGGGCGGCAATGATGAGCGGGAACAGACCCTGAACCAGCTCCTTGCCGAGCTGGACGGCTTCGACCCTGGCAAGGGCGTCATCGTGCTGGGCGCCACCAACCGGCCCGAGGTGCTGGACAAGGCCCTCCTCCGGCCCGGCCGGTTCGACCGGCGGATCACCATCGACCGGCCCAACCTGGCGGGACGGCTGGCCACCCTCCAGGTGCACACCCGGAAGATCAAACTGGCCGAGGACGTGAACCTGAACAAAATCGCCCTGGCTACCGCCGGGTGCGTGGGTGCGGATCTGGCAAACCTGGTGAACGAGGCCGCCCTTCGGGCCGTCCGCAAGGGCCGCCGCCTGGTCACCCAGGAGGATCTGCTGGCCTCCTTCGAGTTCGTCATCGCCGGCAGCGAGAAGAAAAACTCCGTCCTCACCGAGTTCGAGCGCAAGCTGGTGGCCTACCACGAGGTGGGCCACGCCATGGTGGCCTACAAGCAGAAGAACGCCGAGCCGGTGCAGAAAATCACCATCGTCCCCCACACCGAGGGCTCTTTGGGCTACACCCTGCTGATGCCCGAGGAGGACAAAACCAACCTGCGCACCCGGGACGAGCTGATGGCAAAGATCACCGTGTCCATGGGCGGGCGCGCCGCCGAACAGGTGGTGATGGACACCATGACCAACGGCGCCTCCCAGGACATCCAGGAGGCCACCAACATCGCCCGGAACATGGTGGCCATGTACGGCATGAGCGAGGAGTTCGG
>CASTQR010000127.1 GCA_949451265.1 uncultured Eubacteriales bacterium
TGCCCGGCTCGCCGATGGACTGGGCGGCGATGATGCCCACGGCCTCGCCCATGCCAACGGGCTCGCTGAAGGCCAGGTTCATGCCGTAGCACTTGGCGCACACGCCGGAGTGGGCCTCGCAGGTGAGCACGGAGCGCACCTTGATGGAGGGCTTGCGGTCGGGATTGTCCGAGGCGTCGATCTGTTCCTGAAGCTTCTTCTCGATGAAGTTTGCCAGGTCGACGTCCACCAGGGCATCCCGGCTGACCAGCACCTCGCCGGTCCTGGGGTCCACCAGGTCGTCGGCCAGGTAGCGGCCACGCAGGCGCTCCACCAGCGGCTCGATGATCTGGCCGTTCTCGCCGATCTCGGACACGGTGATGCCGTCGTCGGTGCCGCAGTCCTCCTCCCGGATGATGACCTCCTGGGACACGTCCACCAGGCGGCGGGTCAGGTAACCGGAGTCGGCGGTACGCAGGGCGGTGTCGGCCATGCCCTTCCGGGCGCCTCTGGAGGAGATGAAGTATTCCAGCACGGACAGGCCCTCGCGGAAATTGGCCTTGATGGGGATTTCGATGGTGCGTCCGGCAGTGTCGGCCATCAGGCCGCGCATTCCGGCCAACTGGCGGATCTGGGCCTGGGAACCACGGGCGCCGGAATCGGCCATCATGAAGATGGGGTTGAACCTGTCCATGCTCTTTTGCAGGGCGTCGGACACGTCGTTGGTGGTCTTCTCCCAGGCGGACACCACCAGGCGGTAGCGCTCGTCGTTGGTGAGGAAGCCCCGCTTGTACTGGTTCTCGATCTTGACGATTTCCTTCTCGGTGGCGGCGATGAGGTCCTTTTTCTCGTCGGGGACGGTCATATCCGCGATGGCTACGGTCAAAGCGCCCCGGGTGGAGAACTTGTAGCCCCGGGCTTTGATGGTGTCCAGCACCTCGGCGGACCGGGTAAAGCCGTGCTTGGCGATACAACGATCGATGATCTTGCCAAGCTGCTTTTTGCCACAGATGAAGTTGATCTCCGGCTCGAAGACGCCGTCGGGATCAGTGCGGTCCACAAAGTCCAGGTCCTGGGGAATGCCCTCGTTGAACAGCAGACGGCCCACGGTGGTGCGCACCAGCTTGTGCCGGGTCTCGCCGTCGAAATCGGCAAAACGGCGGACCAGGATGGGCTCGTGGAGCTCCAGAATGCCCTCGGCATAGGCCAACTGGGCCTCATTGTCATCGGAGAATACGCTGTACACCTCGCGGGCCTTGCCGTCCTTGGCCTCAACGCACAGGGAGGGGGTGGTGCGGTACCAGCGGCCGTTCTCCTCGTCCCACACCCACACCCGGTCGTTTTCCGTCACCGCGCCGTCGGCCAGGGCCTTGGCGGCTTCGGCGGCGGTTTGGTAGGCGAAATCGGGGTCGTAAGCGGGGTCGCGCTCGTAAGTCAGGTAGTAGGAGCCCAGCACCATATCCTGGGTGGGCACGGTCACCGGCCCGCCGTCGGAGGGCTTGAGCAGGTTGTTGGCGGCCAGCATCAGGATGCGGGCCTCGGCCTGGGCCTCGGCGGACAGGGGGACGTGGATGGCCATCTGGTCGCCGTCGAAGTCGGCGTTGAAGGCGGTACATACCAGGGGGTGGAGCTTCATGGCCCGGCCCTCCACCAGCACCGGCTCGAAGGCCTGGATACCCAGGCGGTGGAGCGTGGGGGCTCGGTTGAGCATGACAGGGTGTTCCTTGATGACGGATTCCAGGGCGTCCCACACGGCGGGGGAACCCTTGTCCACTTCCTTTTTGGCGGCCTTGATGTTGCTGATGTTGCTGTCCTTGCTCTCCACCAGCTTTTTCATGACGAAGGGGCGGAACAGCTCAATGGCCATCTCCTTGGGCACGCCGCACTGGTAGATTTTCAGCTCAGGGCCCACCACAATGACAGAGCGGCCAGAGTAATCCACCCGCTTGCCCAGCAGGTTCTGACGGAAGCGGCCCTGCTTGCCCTTGAGCAGGTCGGACAGGGATTTGAGGGCCCGGTTATTGGCCCCGGTGACGGCGCGGCCACGGCGGCCATTGTCGATGAGGGCGTCCACCGCCTCTTGCAGCATCCGTTTCTCGTTGCGCACGATGATGTCGGGGGCGTTGAGCTGGATCAGGCGCTTGAGGCGGTTGTTGCGGTTGATCACCCGGCGGTACAGGTCGTTCAGGTCGGAGGTGGCGAAGCGGCCGCCGTCCAGCTGCACCATGGGCCGCAGCTCGGGCGGGATCACGGGCAGCACGTCGATGACCATCCACTCCGGTTTGTTGCCGGAGCTGCGGAAGGCGTCCACCACCTCCAGCCGCTTGACCAGCTTGGCCTTCTTCTGCCCGCTGGCGTCCTTCATCTGGGTACGCAGGGAGACGGACAGCTCCTCCAGGTCCAGGTCGGCCAGCAGCTTCTTGACGGCCTCCGCGCCCATACTGGCGTCAAAGTCGTCCTCGTAGTACTCGCGCAGCTTCTTATACTCCGCGTCGGTGAGAATCTGGTTCTTGGTCAGGTGGGTGTACTCGGGGCCGGGATCGGTGACGATATACGCGGCGAAGTACAGCACCTTTTCCAGAATCCGGGGGCTGATGTCCAGCAGCAGGCCCATCCGGGAGGGGATGCCCTTGAAATACCAGATGTGGGACACAGGGGCGGCCAGCTCAATGTGGCCCATGCGCTCCCGGCGCACCTTGGCCCGGGTGACCTCCACGCCGCAACGGTCGCAGACCTTGCCCTTGAAGCGGATTTTCTTATATTTGCCGCAGTGGCACTCCCAGTCCTTGGTGGGGCCGAAGATGCGCTCACAGAACAGGCCGTCCCGCTCCGGCTTGAGGGTGCGGTAGTTGATGGTTTCCGGCTTCTTCACTTCGCCAAAGGACCACTCGCGGATCTTCTCCGGCGAGGCGATGCCGATACGGATGGCGTTGAATTCAGCGTAGCTCATTGTCTCACCCTCCCTTCTCAGTCCTCGCCGTCGAGGTAGTCGTCTTCCCCGGCGGCGTTGTCAGCGTCCACGGCGAAATCGTCGTCGTCGCTGGTTTCCTTCATGGTGTAGCCCGCGTCGGCGAACTCGCTCTCGCTGCCCACGTCCTGATAGCGGTCGTAGTCGTCGTCGCGGAAGCGGCCGGGCTGGTAGCTGCCGTCGTCCTCGTCGTCCTTGAGTTCGATCTCGTTGCCGGCTTCGTCCAGCACCTGGATGTCCAGACACAGGGCCTGGAGTTCCTTGACCAGCACCTTAAAGGATTCGGGCACACCGGGCTTGGGCACATTGTAGCCCTTGACGATGGACTCGTAGGTGCGCACGCGGCCCGTCACATCGTCGGACTTCACCGTTAGAATCTCTTGCAGGGTGTACGCCGCGCCGTAGGCCTCCAGGGCCCAGACCTCCATCTCACCGAAGCGCTGGCCGCCGAACTGGGCCTTGCCGCCCAGGGGCTGCTGGGTAACCAGGGAGTAGGGGCCGGTGGAACGGGCGTGGATCTTGTCGTCCACCAGGTGGTGGAGCTTGAGGAAGTACACGTAACCCACGGTAACGGGGTTGTCAAAGCGCTCGCCGGTGCGGCCGTCGTACAGCCAGCTCTTGCCGTCCTCCCGGAGGCCCGCCAGCTTGAGGGTGTCGGCGATGTCCTGCTCGTCCGCGCCGTTGAAGATGGGGGTGGCCACCTTCCAGCCCAGGGCCTTGGCGGCGTAGCCCAAGTGGACCTCCAGCACCTGGCCGATGTTCATACGGGAGGGCACGCCCAGGGGGTTCAGCACGATGTCCAGGGGGGTGCCGTCGGGCAGGAAGGGCATATCCTCCTGGGGCAGGATGCGGGACACCACGCCCTTGTTGCCGTGGCGGCCGGCCATCTTGTCGCCCACGGAGATCTTCCGCTTCTGGGCGATGTAGACCCGGACCACCTGGTTGACGCCGGGGGACAGCTCGGCCCCCTCCTCCCGGGAGAACACCTTCACGTCCACCACGATGCCGTACTCGCCGTGGGGCACCTTCAGGGAGGTGTCCCGGGTCTCGTGGGCCTTCTCGCCGAAGATGGCCCGGAGCAGGCGCTCCTCGGCGGTCATCTCGGTCTCGCCCTTGGGGGTGACCTTGCCCACCAGGTAATCGCCGGCGCGGACCTCCGCGCCCACGCGGATGATGCCCCGCTCGTCCAGGTCCTTCAGGGCGTCCTCGCCCACGTTGGTGATGTCCCGGGTGATCTCCTCGGGGCCCAGCTTGGTGTCCCGGGCCTCGGTCTCGTACTCCTCGATGTGGATGGAGGTGAACACGTCCTCCTTCACCATCCGCTCGTTGAGCAGGATGGCGTCCTCGTAGTTGTAGCCCTCCCAGGTCATGAAGCCCATGAGGATGTTCTTGCCCAGGGCGATCTCGCCGTTGGAGGTGGACTGGCCGTCGGCCAGGGTGTCCCGGGCCTGGACCCGGTCGCCCACGGACACGATGGGCCGCTGGTGGATGCAGGTGCCGTGGTTGGAGCGCTGGTACTTGGTCAGCTTGTACTCCTTAATGCCCATGCCGTCATAGCGGACGGTGATGGAGGTGGCGTCCACCTGGGTGACCACGCCGTCGCCCTCGGCCAGTATGGCGACCTCGGAGTCCTGGCAGTTCTTGTATTCCTGGC
Organism: uncultured Eubacteriales bacterium; assembly: GCA_949451265.1. The sequence continues at coordinate 4,602 of CASTQR010000127.1, forward strand.
CGGTGGCCACGATGGGCGCCTCGGTGGTCAGCAGGGGCACGGCCTGGCGCTGCATGTTGGCGCCCATCAGGGCGCGGTTGGCGTCGTCGTTCTGGAGGAAGGGAATCTGGGCGGAGGCCACGGACACCATCATCTTGGGGGACACGTCCACGTAGTCCACCCGGTCCCGGTCCACCTCGATGATCTCGTTGCGGTGGCGGCAGGCCACGCGGGCGCGGACAAAGCAGTCGTTCCCGTCCACCGGCTCGGTGGCCTGGGCCACGTTGAACTCGTCCTCCACGTCGGCGGTCATATATTCCACGTCATTGGTGACCTGGACGGCGATGCACCTGCCGTTGTCGTCCAGGACCTTTTTGGTCTTGCGGTAGGGGGCCTCGATGAAGCCGTAGCGGTTCACCCGGGCATAGGAGGCCAGATAGGAGATCAGGCCGATATTGGGACCTTCCGGCGTCTCAATGGGGCACAGGCGGCCATAGTGGGAGTAATGGATATCGCGCACGTCGAAGGAGGCGCGGTCACGGCTCAGGCCGCCGGGGCCCAGGGCGGACAGGCGGCGCTTGTGGGTCAGCTCGGCCAGGGGGTTGGTCTGGTCCATGAACTGGGACA
>CASTQR010000128.1 GCA_949451265.1 uncultured Eubacteriales bacterium
GTCAAGCTCCATTTCGTCCGTTTCCATAAGCTCCCGCAGCTCCCGTATGTCAAAGGGGGCTATTGGTTCGTTTTACGAAAGACATCCACACCAACCCCACAACCCAAGGGCCTGCGGAGCGATCCGCGGGCCCTTTTCTCATACCTGGAAAAAATTTGCGGGAGCTGTAAAGAAATATGTTGCAATTTGCTTTACAGATGATATAATAGAACTGTAAGAGGGGGAGTGATCCGGATGGCGCAGGTGATGATCAATTTTCGCATTGACGAGGACACAAAACGGGAGATGGAGCTGGCCTGTAAAGAGATGGGGCTGACCATGACCACCGCTTTCACTATTTTCGCGAAAAAAGTGGGGAAAGAAAAGCGCATCCCCTTTGAGATCACCGCGGAACCCCACGCCCCCCAGATCCGGTGGCGGGAATATGTTTCCCAGCCAGACGCGGACACGCCGCCTTTTGCCCTCACCCGGCGGCAGGAGCGGCTGGAGGGGCTGTGCCGGGAGATCCGCCGCTCCCTCACGGCGGTTCACACCGCTATTCCCGCCGCCATCACCGGCCTGCCTATGGAGCGGATTCGGCTGCTGTACGGGGACGAGCTGAAGGACAAGGCGGCGTCGGTGTCCGCCGCCTGCCGGAGCCTGTTTGCGGGCGGGGGCGCGGAGCGGCTGGAACAGAAGGATCTCACCATCCTGGACGAGTACGCCGACGGCCTGTCCGCCATCGCCGGGGAGCTGCGGGACATCGAGCAGACCCTGGCGCCTGCCATGAAGGCGTGCCCCGGCGGGGACTACACCCCCTGGCTGGAGCGGCTGGCGGCGGTGTCGGAGCGGTTTGACGGGCTTGCCGCCGTCATGGGGCGGTTTGCCAGCTCCACCGCCCCCAACGGCGGCGCCCAGGCGGTTCGGGCCAGGGTCCAGCGGGCCGCCGCCCCGGTGGGGGCGGCCTACGTCCGGGCGGCGGCGGAGAACCTGGAGGGGCTGATCCTGCGGCACTACGATGCCCTGCCCCGGCAGACCCGGGCCAGGATCGAGGCCGACTACCTCCCAACACTGGAGCGCACCCTGGGCGGGCTGGCCCAGGCGGAGCGGGACGGTGAGGATGGGACCGGGGAGGCCGCTCTGTGTCTGCGGGCGGTGAACGTGCTGTCCCAGGTGATTTCCGACGGCGGGCAGGCCAAGCAGGAGTGGAGCCGCCGCAGTTTGGAGGCGGAGGTGGAGGCCCTGGAGCGTTTGGCCGCCATGCGGGGGGATGTGGCCGGGGAGCTGAGGCCGGAGGGCTGAAAACGTTCAAGCCGTGGTTTGGCTTGTTGAGATAGAAGAACCACCCTTTTTGAGATTTGAAAGGAGGAGTCCCCATGCCAGAAAACCTTCCCACCATCATTGCCATCGTTGTGGCTGTGATCGCCGTCCTCGCCGCCATCCTGTCCGGCTACGTCAAGGCGCCCCCCGATCAGGCCTACATCATCTCCGGCCTGAAAAGGGAGAGCAAGGTACTCATCGGCCGGGCGGGCATCCGCGTGCCTGTCTTCGAGCGGCTGGATAAGCTGTACCTGGGCCAGATGACGGTGGACATCAAAACGGAGCAGTCTGTCCCCACCAGCGACTTCATCAACGTGAACGTGGACGCCGTGGCCAAGGTGCGCATCTCCCCCACCCCCGAGGGCATCAAGCTGGCGGCTAAGAACTTCCTGAACAAGCGCCCCGATGACATCACCCGGGACTTGCAGGACTCCCTCCAGGGCAATATGCGTGAGATCATCGGCACCCTGTCCCTCAAGGAGATCAACACCGATAGGGATTCCTTCTCCGACCAGGTGATGATGAAGGCCAGCAAGGACATGGACAAGCTGGGCATTGAGATCCTCTCCTGCAATATCCAGAACGTCACCGATGAGAACGGGCTCATCAAGGACCTGGGCGCGGACAACACCAGCCTCATCAAGAAGAACGCCGCCATCGCCAAGGCCCAGGCCGACCGGGATATCGCCATCGCCCAGGCGGAGGCGGAGCGGGAGTCCAACGAGGCCCGTGTGCTGGCGGACACCCAGATCGCCCAGAAGCAGACCGAGCTGGACATACGCCGCGCCGAGCTGAAGATTCTGGCGGACGGCAAGAAGGCGGAGGCGGACGCCGCCTACGAGATCCAGAGCCAGGAACAGCGCAAGAGCATCGAGACCGCCACCGTCAACGCCGAGATCGCCAAGACCCAGCGGGAGGCGGAGCTGCGGCAGGCGGAGGTGGAGGTGCAGAAGCAGAAGCTGGAGGCCGAGATCCGGGCGAAGGCGGACGCGGAGCGCTACCGCCAGCAGCAGGAGGCGGAGGCCGCCCTGTTCAAGCGCCAGAAGGACGCGGAGGCCGCCCGTTACGAACAGGAGCAGAAGGCCCAGGCGGAGATGAAGATCGCGGAGGCCCAGAAGTTCGCCAAGGAGCAGGAGGCGGAGGGCATTGCCGCCGTGGGTAAGGCGGAGGCCGAGTCCATCCGGGCCAAGGCCCTGGCCGAGGCCGAGGGCATTGACAAGAAGGCGGAGGCCATGAAGAAGTACGGCGAGGCCGCCGTCATCGAGATGGTGATGCAGGCCCTGCCGGAGATCGCCAAGCACGTGGCGGAACCCCTGTCCAAGGTGGACAAGATCACCATGTACGGCGAGGGGAACAGCGCCAAGCTGCTGGAGGACATCATCACCGGTACCACCCAGGTCACCGAGGGGATCACCCAGGGCATGGGCATCGACGTGAAGTCGCTCATCGCCGGGATGCTGGGCGGCAGGCTGGCGGGCGGCGCGGACAAGACCATCGTGATCCAGAACCCCGCCCCGGTGGAGCAGCCGGAGGACACCACGCCCCAGCCGGAGGGTGAGTAAGCCAGACCGAAAAAGCGGAAAAGGACCGTCCCGCCATGCGGCGGGACGGTCCTTTCATCGTATTTGTTCAGGGTTCGGCGGGCTGATCCAGCCCGTCCCGCAGGGCGCGGAGCTGGCCAGCGGAATAGCGGTATACCTTGTCGCAGAACTGGCAGGTGAGCTCCGCGCCGTCCTGTTCCCGGATCAGCTTGTCCAGCTCGTCCCGGCCCAGGCTGATGAGGGCCCGGGACACCCGTTCCTCGGAGCAGTAGCAGCGGTATTCGATGGGGGTGGTTTCCAGCACCTCCAGGTCGAAGCCGGCCAGCACCTCCTGCAAGAGCTCCAGTGGTTCCATGCCGCCGTCCAGCCGGGCGCTCACCGCCCCCAGGCGGGCCACGCCCCGCTCCACGGCGGACACCACCGAGTCGTCCGCGCCGGGCAGGAGCTGGATCAAGTAGCCGCCAGCGGCCTGGACTGTTTGGTCCGGCGCGATCAGCACGCCCAGGGCGCAGGCGGTGGGGATCTGCTCGCTCTCCACGAAGTAGGCGGCGATGTCCTCCGCGATCTCGCCGCCCACCAGCTGCACTGAGCCGATGTAGGGCTCCTTCATGCCCAGGTCCCGGATGACGGTGAGATCGCCGTCCCCGCCCACGGCGGCCCCCACGTCCAGCTTGCCCTTGGCCTTCCGGGGCACGTCCACGGCGGGGTTCTGCACATAGCCCCGGACGTTCCCGGCGCTGTCCGACACGGCGGTGAGGGAGCCCAGAGGCCCGCCGCCCCGCACCCGCAGGGTGACGGAGCCCTCCTCCGCCTTGAGGACGGCGCCCATCATGGAGGCGGCCATCAGCAGCCGGCCCAGGGCGGCGGCGGCCACCGGCCAGCAGTTATGGATGGCACGGGCCTGCTCCGCTGTGTCCCGGGCGGTGATGGCCATGGCTTTCACCGGCGCGTCCTTGGCGATGACGCGAATGATCTGATCCATAGGGTTATCCGTCCTTTCTGGCGGCGAAAAATATCCGCTGCGCCCCCGGCTTGGGGGCGGTCATGGTTTTGTCCCCATACTGTTTGACGGAGCGGAAGCCCGCCTCCCGGAGGAAGCCGTCCAGCTCCTCCATGGTGTAGGCGTACTCCTCGTGGTACTCGCCGCCCCGCAGCCAGCTGCCGTCCTCCTGCTGGAGGAACAGATCCAGGCCGTAGGCGCATATACGGCGGCGGGGGTAGTAGTCCGCCCGCCACACGCAGTAGAGGCCGTCGTCCTCGTCCAGGCAGGTCTGGCCGTCCGCCCCCTCCAGGGCGGCGGGGGTTTTTATGTCAAAGAGGAACAGGCCGCCGGGGGAGAGGGTGTGGAAAACGCTCCGGAACATCCGCCGCAGCTCCTTGGGGCGGGTGATATAGTTCACGCTGTCCAGACCGGAGACAACGGCATCCATTGGGCCCAGCCAGCCGAACCTGGTCATGTCCTGGCACAGGAACCGGACATTCAGGCCCCGGCACTTCTGCTCCGCCACCGTCAGCATGTCGGGGGACAGATCCAAGGCGGTGACGGCACAGCCCCGACGGGCCAGCAGCTCGGTAAGGCTCCCGGTGCCGCAGCCCAGCTCCAGCACCGTCTCCACCGGGCGCTTTAATTTGGCGAAGTGCCGCTGTGCGTAGTCTGCCCATTTCCCATAGTCCACATCCCCGGTAAGGCGGTCGTAGCTGCCCGCCAGCACAGTGTAGGCATCCGTCATGGCTTCACCCTGGGCAGGACGGTCTTGTAGCCGTTGGCCCCGTATTGCAGCGCCCGGTTCACCCGGCTGATGGTGGCGCTGGATGCCCCGGTGCGCTGGAGTATGTCGTTGTAGATCAGGCCCTCGTCCAGAAGCTGGGCCACCTCCAGGCGCTGGGACATGGCTTTCAACTCCGCTACGGTGCACAGATCCTCGAAAAAGGCCCGGCACTCCTCCGGGGTTTTTAGGGACAGCACCGCCTGGTACAGCAGGGCGGAGGGCCCGTAAAGCTCATTCTGCATATGGCATCCTCCCGTGAATGGCTTGGGCGGCGGGGAGGGGATCCCCCAGCCAGCCGCTGAAAATATTGTATCACGGCGCTTTATGGAAGTAAAGAGGGAAACGGAAAAAGGGGCCCGCCGCGGGTGGGCGGCGGGCTCCGTCAGGGTGGGCTTTACACGTTAAACCGGAACAGCCTAAACCCAAGTTTTACCATGTTCATAGCCTCCTGCTAAATCCCATTATGTTTGAGTAGCTGGTTTTTCCTGTTCATTGTATACCATAAATTCTGTCATGCGTCAAGCCGTTAAGGGTACTGGTAAGGGTACAACCGGGGCCGGGCCTTTGTCAGTGCCTCCACATAGGAAATGGCGAA
>CASTQR010000129.1 GCA_949451265.1 uncultured Eubacteriales bacterium
CATGCGCTCCATCCCCGGCATGGTGGTCATGTCCCCCGCCGACGAGGTGGAGGCCAGGGCTATGGTCAAGGCCGCCTATGAACACGAGGGGCCTGTGTATATGCGCTTCGGGCGCTCCCCGGTGCCGGTGTTCCACGATGAAAATACCTTCCGGTTTGAGATTGGAAAAGGCGAGGTCATGCGGGACGGCACCGACATCGCCATCCTGGCCAACGGCCTGCTGGTGGCGGAAGCCGTGGAGGCGGGCCAGCTGCTGGCCGCCCAGGGCATTTCCGCCCGGATCATCAACATGGCCACGGTGAAGCCGCTGGACGAGGCGCTGGTGCTGAAGGCGGCGGAGGAGTGCGGGAAGATTGTCACCTGCGAGGAGCACTCCGTCATCGGCGGGCTGGGGGACGCGGTTTGCTCCTTCCTCAGCGAGACCCGGCCCACCCCCGTCAGGCGCATTGGCACCCCCGACGTGTTCGGGCACTCCGGCCCCGCCGGGGACCTGCTGCGGCAGTTCGGGCTGTGCGCGGAGCACATCGCGGAGGCGGCCCGGGACTTTGTCCGGAGCTGAACAGCGAAACAGACGCGCCCCGGCCTCAACAGGCCGGGGCGCGTTCGCCTTGTGGAAACGCCGGAATTATTTGGCAAAACAAATTTATGTAAACGGCGCAAAGGGGAAAAGGGTGCGGGCCGAGGGGTTGAACAGGCTGTGGAAAACTGTGTGGAAGTTGTGGAAGCCTTGCGGTTCCACGGCTTTACAGTTTTTAACAACCGCGATTCGGGAAAGCACGGGCCGGATTTCATCCGTTTTGTTCCGTGGAAAACGCCGAAAATAATTATTGTCCCAGGCCGGACGAAAAGCCCCGCCCGCTCCCCCAGGAGCGGGCGGGGTTCTCTCATGCCAGCATGGGGGCGGTGGCCTGCCGCACCGAGCAGTCCTCCCCGTCCAGGGCGGCCAGCAGCCCCCGGAGGAACGCCCCCCCGGTTGGGCCGCAGTCCAGCTCCACCCGGTTGGGCCGCTGGGGATCCAGCGCCCGCACCAGCGCCGTCCCGGCGCGGAAGTCCTCCCCCAGCAGCCCGGGCGTCCAGACGGCCCAGCCCTCTTGGGCCAGGGCCTTCCGGCCCTCCTGATCCAGCGCCGGGGCGCTCACCGTCAGGGCGGGGCACCGGGCGATCTCCGCCAGCAGTTTCCGGCCCGCCGCCGCCTGCTCCACGCAGTCCTCCACCGTCTCCCCGGTGAGGAGCAGGCCCACCGTGTGGCCCGCCGCCGCCACCCGCCGGACGGCGCCGTCGTTCTCGGCCAGGGCGTCCCAGGGGAATAGGATCAGGGCCCGCTCCCCCCGGCCCTCCAGCTGGGCGGCCAGCTCCGCCCCCTGCTCCCCCCAGCGCAGGGCCAGCAGCACCTCCGCCCGCAGGGGCGGGGCGGACGGCGCGCCGGAGGGGCTGGGGCCGGGCGGCTGGGCCGTGGGCCCCGTAGGGGGGACGGTGACCTGGGTGATGGAGTTCAGATAATTGCGCTGCTTTTCCTCCAGCTGGCTCCCCGCCGCGTCCACAAAGTCCGGATCCCGCAGCACCACCGCCCCGTTGGTCACCCGGATCAGGGTGCCGTAGGGGGTGCGCACCCGGGAACAGCTGATGGTGCCGAAGTAGCTGCACAGCCAGTCGATGGGCACGAAGATCATGGAGTTGCGCACCATGGCCCGGGCGGCCACCGGGTTGTTCTGTAGATCCTGGGCGGTGTTGTTCTGGATGTCGAACACCACGCCGATCTGCCCGTTGGACACCAGCACCGTCCGCCGGGTGGTGCTGTACAGGGCGCTGACCCCCAGGTTGATGCCGCTGTCCCGGATGGACAGCATGGTATAGGGCACGTACAGCGTGCCGCCCATGATGGTGGGCATATTCTCCGGCGTGGTGTCCAGCACCTTCTCGTTCACTGCCATCAGGTACACCGGGCCTCCGGCGGCGGACGCCTTCAGCCAAAACACACCCGCCGCCAGCAGGGCGCACAGCGCCAGCGCCGCCAGCGTGATCCCTTTCCAGCCCTTCATCGTGTACCTCCTTTAATCCGTCCAGCCCCGCTGGCAGTCCTCCCCCTCGGGGGACAGCCCCGCCAGCCAGCGCCGGGCCATGTCCAGGGCGTGGTTGGCCGCCAGGGTGCGGATCCGGTCCCGCCTGGCCCCCGGGGAGGCCAGGTTCAGCTTCTTCACCCAGCAGCCGTCCGGCGCCGCCAGGCTGACGTACACCAGCCCCACCGGGTTCCCCCGGTCGTCCGGATCGGGGCCCGCCACCCCGGTGGCGGACACCGCCAGATCACAGCCCAGGGCCCGCCGGGCTCCCTGGGCCATCTGCTTTGCGACTTCGGCGCACACCGCGCCCTCCTCGTCCAGCAGGGCCTGGGACACCCCCAGCAGCCCCGCCTTTACCTCGCAGTGGTAGCTCACCACGCCGCCCTTGAAGGCGCAGGCGGAGCCGGGGACATCGGTGATCCGCTTGGCGATGAGCCCCCCGGTGCAGCTCTCCGCGGTGCCCAGGGTGAGGCCCCGCTCCCGGGCCCCCTCCAGCACCACCTGCTCCAGGCCGGACACGTCCGCGCCGTAGAGCAGATCCCCCAACAGGGAACGCACCTCCCCTTCCACCGGGGCGATGAGGGCGTCCGCCGCTTCCACAGTGTCCGCCTTGGCGGTGATCCGCAGCTCCACCTCCCCCTCCTTGGCGTAGGGGGCCAGGGTGGGGTTCGTGAGTTCGTTCATCCGGTCCCGGAGGAGGCTCTCCACCGCCGACTCCCCCAGGCCAAACACCCGCAGGGTGCGGGAACGGATGACCCCCTCGCTCAAACGGGCCAGCCAGGGCACCGCCCGCTCCCGGAACATGGGCAGGCACTCGCTGGGCGGGCCGGGGAGCATCACCACGCAGGTACCGTCCGCCTCAAAGGCGCAGCCGGGGGCGGTGCCCCAGGCGTTGTCCAGAATCTGGCAGCCCTCCGGCAGATACGCCTGCTGGAGGTTGTTGTCCGTCATCTCCTTGCCCATGCGGTGGAAGTAGCAGCGGATGCCCTCGGCGCATTCGGGGTGGAAGATCAGTTCCCTGCCGAAGCACTCGGCTAAGGTCTGCTTGGTGAGGTCGTCGCAGGTGGGGCCCAGGCCGCCGGTGGTGACGATCACGTCGGCCCGGCTCCGGGCCAGCTCCACGGCGGCTTTCAGGCGGCCCGGATTGTCCCCCACCACCGAGTGGTACAGTACGTTCAGCCCCAGGCCGGACAGCTCCCGGCTCAGGGCCTGGGCGTCCGAGTTGACGATGTTCCCCAGCAGCAGTTCAGTGCCTACGGACAGGATTTCTACGGTGTGGCTCATGACGCACGCCCCCTCTTGGTTTCTTTCCTTATTTTATGCCCTGATCCGGGGGCTGTCAAGCCTTGCCCCGGCCCTTGGCGCGGCAGAAGTCCCTGGCCTCCCCCAGCCAGCCCAGCAGCTCGCTGTCCAGCTCCGCCTCCTGGGTGATCGTGACGTGGTGGGTCCAGCGGCCGGGGTAGGGCTCCACCGCCACTCCCACACGGGGGGACGGCTCCCGGCGGCCCAGGCCGAAGCTCACCACCAGGCCCCGATCCCGTTTCCGTTTCGGCAGGGAGGCCATGGCGAACAGGCCGCCGTCGTAAAAGCTGATCTGGCTTTTCTGCACCTTCACCGAGCCCTCCGGCGCGATCCGCGCCAGACGCTCCGCCAGCGCCGGGTACAGGGCCAGGGCGTCCGGCCGGCCGTCGAAGAAAAACAGTACGTCGCTCTCATAATGCTCCGGATAGTCCATGTTCATCCCTCCGGGGAAGATTTTACCATAGATTGGGGCAGGTGGGAAGGGGCGGAACGGCCCGGAAATCTCCATAAAATTTTAAAGGTTTTCTTATTTACACCAGCCCCCCAAACGTATATAATAGAATCCATCTGAGCGTTTGCCCCCCGGGGCGGCTCGGGGAGGAGGACAGAGCGATGGCGGAGGAATACCGTTATGATCCCAGCAGCCAGGAAGGCCAGGGCGGCTCCGGGCCCAGCCAGCAGGGGCCCCAGGGACAGCAGGGATACAATTACGGCTACAAATATAACTACAGCTACGGCTCGGGCCGGGGGACGGCCCCCGGCGGACAGAGGCCGCCCAGGAAGGACGACAATTGGGGGGAGTGGATCGGCATCGGCGTGATGCTGCTGGTGCTGCCCTTCTGGTTCTGCAAGGTCATCGGCGTGATCTGGCTGATCCGGAAGCTGGCCGGCATGGACGCCGCCCAAAAGAGCCGCTACAAGCAGGAGGCCAAGCGGGCCGCGGGGCAGGCCAAGACCACCGCCCGGCAGTTCTTCCAGCAGAACGCCGATGCCGCGGCGGAGGCCGCACGGAAGGCCCAGGAGGCGTCCCGGCGGCAGGGACAGGGCCCTGGGGCCGGGGAGCGATCCTACTCCTACCAGTACAGCCAGCCCGGGCAGGAGAAAAAGGCCCAGAGCCAGCCCAAGGCCGATCCCTGGGATCAGAAGGCCCAGCCGGACGCCTGGAACGTGCGGGATCCCTGGGAAAACAAGCGGAAGAAAGCCAAAAAGGAGGGTGGGGGCACCGGGCTGATTGTGGGCGGCGGCGTTTTGGCGGCTGTCTTTGGCTTTACCACCTTTGTCCTCAGCATCATCGGCATGGTGGAGGGTGTGGCGGAAATGCTGATCCCCATTGGCATCTGTCTGCCCTTCCTGGCGGGGGGTGTGGGTATGATCGCCTCCGGCATCGGCAAAAACCGCCGTAGCGAACGCTACCTGAACTATCTCGCTTACATCGGGGCCAACCGGGAGGTGGATCTGGTGCCCATGGCCGCCGCCTTTGATGTGTCCGTGGGCAAGCTGTGCAAGGATCTGCGGCGGATGCTGGCCAAGGGCATCCTGCCCACCGGGTATCTGGATCTGGCGGAGGGCAAGCTGTTCCTCACCGAGATGGGCTACCACGCGCCGGAGCCCGTCCGCCGGGAGGAACCCGTCCAGGAGACCCCCCAGGAGGCCGCCGCCCGGGAGGACGATATCCTCCGGGAGATCCGGCAGGTGAACGATGAGATCCCCGACGAGATCATGAGCGCCAAGATCGACCGGATCGAGGAGATCACCGGGAAGATCCTGCGCTACCAGAAGGAGCACCCCAACAAGGAGGGGCAGCT
>CASTQR010000130.1 GCA_949451265.1 uncultured Eubacteriales bacterium
CAAGATCACCTTCCTGTGCGCCTGCGGCAAGGAGTCCGTGAAAAAGGGCATCAAGGCCGGGGACATCATCAAGCAGGTGTGCGCCATCGCCGGCGGCTCCGGCGGCGGCAAGCCGGACAGCGCCATGGGCGGCGGCAAGGACGTGCTGATGCTGGACAACGCGCTGGCCATGGTGGACAACGTGGTGGCTATGAAGCTGGGGGTGTGAGATGCTGCCCCAGGATCCCTATATTCTGCTGAGCGTTATCAATACCAAGCTCCGGGACGAGTACCCCAGCCTGTCCGCTCTGTGCGATGGGCTGGACGAGGACGAGGCGGGGCTGGTGGAACGGCTGTCCGGGGCGGGGTATGCCTACGACCCGGGCACCAACCAATTCAAAGCTGTTTGAAAGGAGACCGCTATGCTGATCGACTTTTCCAAAATGGAGACGGAAACCATCCCCCACTTCATGGGCGGCGAGGGGGAAATCCACGCCCAGATGCAGGTGGACGAGCGCAACCGCATCCTCCACGGCATCCTGCCCCCCGGCTCCTCCATCGGCTATCACACCCACGAGACCAGCAGCGAGATCGTCTATATCCTGTCCGGCACGGGCAAGGTGAAGGTGGAGGGCGGCGAGGAGCCGCTGAAGGCCGGGGACTGCCACTACTGCCCCAAGGGGCAGGCCCATTCCCTCATCAACAACAGCGGCGGCGATCTGGAGTTTTTCGCCGTTGTCCCCCAGCAATAAAGGAGGTTTGACCCATGCTCAACACGCAAAATCCCGATTGTTTATTCTGCAAGATCGTCAAAGGGGACATCCCCTCCAAAATCATCTACAAGGATGAAAGGTGCGTGGCGTTCCATGACATCGACCCCCAGGCCCCCGTCCACTTCCTGGTCATCCCCAAGGTACACATCGGTTCCTGCGGGGAGATTAACGGGGCCAACTCCCTGGTGGTGAGCCATTGCTTCCAGGCCATCTCCAAGGTGGCCAAGGAGCTGGGAATCACCGACTTCCGGGTGGTGTCCAACTGCGGGGAGCAGGCGGGCCAGTCCGTGCCCCACCTGCACTTCCACGTGCTGGCTGGGCGGGACATGACCTGGCCGCCGGGGTAAAACCGCTTTTTGAGGGCCCGTGTCCTGTGAACTGCCCCCCGTCAAGTAGACAGCGCTGCGGCGCTGTGGCAACCGCAGATTCCGGTTGGCCGCTAAAGCAGCCGACCGGAATTTGCGGTTTTTATGCCGCCAAAAAAATCTGCCCCGGCGCTCGCCGGGACAGATCGTATTATTTTTGACGGTTCATTTGATCAGCGCGGCAAACCTGTCTATACTCAAGCCGCGGTTGATCCGCACACGCTTCATCATCATCAGGCTTTCGCCGCAGGTGAACTGTCCGCCGGTGTTCAGTACGCCGTAGCGGTAGTACTCCCCTGTCACCGCCTTGACAGTGGCATTGACGCCGCCGCTGGGGTAGCACAGGGCCACGGGAGCCTTGCCGGTGAGCTGGGTGATCACCGCTTTGGACTCGGCCATCTCCTCCGCCAGCGCGCCCCTGCTCAGGCCGGTCAGGGCGGGGTGGCTTTTGGTGTGGCTCTGAATGGATACCAGCCCTGAGCGGGACATCTCGGTGATTTGCGCCTCAGACAGAAAGTTCTTGCTCCAGCGGGTGTCGGTTATGACGAAAATGGTGGCCTTCAGCCCGTATTTCTTCAGCAGGGGGAACAGGATCTCATAATTGTCCCTGTAGCCGTCGTCAAAGGTCAGCATAATGGGCTTTGAAAACGCGCTGATGCTGTCCAGATCCTCAAAGGTGACGGTCTGATAGCCGTTGTCGGAGATGTATTTCAGCTGGGCCTCCAGCTCGGAGGGCCGCACGAACAGGCTGGTGAGGGAGGTGGTGGGCACGTCCGCTATGGCGTGGTACATCAGAATGGGTATCCGCCGACCCGCCACAGACGGGTCGGAGACCGAGGCCAGCTTCTGGGGCGTCAGCACCTCCGGCCCGATCCGGTTGAACACGAGAATACTCTCCTGCCGGGTGTAGGCGCCCGAGGGGGAGAACACAGGGTCACCGCCGCTCACGCCTTTCATGAGACCGTAAGCGCCGCAGAAGTTCACCCCGTCCCTGGCCCAGTCCGCCACCTGCCACAGGTCCGTCCAGACCGGCCCGGGCCGGCTTCCGGCCTGGGCGCCGTATACCAGACATACCCGGTACAGCATGGCGGCCGCCTCCTGGCGGGTAAAGAGGCCGTCGGGTGTAAAGGTCCCCGGCTCCGCGGCCGTGGGTGAGACGGTGCCGCTGGTGATGCCAAGGGCAAAGGCCGCCAGAATATCGGGGTCGCCGGTATCCTTGAAGGCGTTTGGGCTGCGGCTCACGCCGCGCTGGGCGAGTATGTCGTCTATCCCGCTGCCCATGGCATACTCCAGCCACGACACCGCCATACGGCAGAATTCCTGCCGGGTGATGACGTTCCTGTAGTTATTTTGCAGATCCGCCGGAACAAAACCCTTCCCGATGGCCGAGGCGATGCCGTCCCTGGCCCACCCGTCGGCGGTCAGCAGGGGGTCATCCGGCTCCGGCTCTGTGGCGGGCGCGTCCTCCGACGGAGTTTCCGGCTCCGGCGCGGCGGGATTATCCTGGCCGCCCTCCGGCTCAGGCGCGGGGGCAGCCTCTGAAACGTCCGTCCAATCCCCGCCGGCAGGCTGCTCCCCGCCGCCCTCCGCCGCCATCGCCCGGGGGGTGAGAAGCAGGGAGGCGGCCAACGCCAGCGTCAAAACCAGAAACCTTCGTTTCATAATTGTGGGCACCTCTTTCCAAGAAAAACCTTACAGCTTATCTTCTCACAGTCCATTTTAAAAGTCAATATTCTTTTCTGTTTGCTTTCTGTTTGAATATCGCGATACCAACGTTTTGTGCGGGGCCCCTTACTGAAATTACGGCGCAGCCAGATCCTCGGCCCATTTCAGGGCCCTTCATAAAAGGGGAAGCGCCCCCCGGCCTGAGGACAGGCCGGGGGGCGCTCTCGCGTTTTGTCCAGAGCGGCCTCACCTCAGGGGGTAGTACTCCTCCCCCACGTAAACGCCCTGGATTTCGTCCGCCTCCACCGGCTGGCGGAAGTTCCACACCAGCACCCTGTGTTCGCTGTCCGTGCCATACGCGCCGTAGCTGCCCTGTCCGCCCTCCCAGGGGGCGTCCGCCACTGTGCCGTCCGCCAGCTTGACCCGGATGCCCGTGCCCGTAAAGCGGTGCCACGCCCCGTCGCCCTTAAAAATTGCGGACAGGCTGATGGGCGACAGCCGCACCTCCTCCGCCCCAAGGGCGGCGGCCAGCTTCCCGTCCGCTACTAGGCTGGTCACAGGCTCCACCTCCACCGGGAAATACACGTCCCCGCTGTTCTCCCAGATCGTCTGATACGCGGTTTCCGGCCCCCCCGACAGGCTGAACAGCTTGACCTCCGCCCCGGTCAGATCCTCCGCCAGCACCCGCCCCCAGGTGGTGATGGCCAGCAGGGCGGTCTTTGTCTCCGCGTCATACCCCACGCAGACGCCGCTCATGGTGCCTCCCCCCATGCCCTCGCTGTTTCCCGTATCCTTTGTGGGCACGTCCACCAGGCCAAAGGCGGCGCCAAAGGCATTCAGCTCCAGCTTGCTCAGACGATCGCCCTCCAGCTCCCGGGCCTCCACATAGGCCCGGACAGTGAAATCGTCCGCCAGGGCGGACACCACCCGGAACTCGATCCCGTCGATCACATAAGACTTGTCCTCCTGCCCCTGGGCATAGGGCGCGAAGCCCCCCAGGGCCTCCGCCAGCATCCCCCGCAGCTCCGGGGAGGCGGCGAAAGCCGTGCACAGCAGGGCCCCGCACAGGGCCGCCGCGATCAGAACCGTTTTCACCGCACCCAGGCCCCGCCGCTTTTCTCTGGGGGGCAGGCCGTCCAGCGTCTCCCGCACCCGCTCGTCAAATCCATTTGGCGTCATAATTTCCTCCTTTTCAGCCATTGCCTTCAGCATCTCGTCAAATTGTTCCATATCCGCCCTCCTCACTTTGAAGCAGCTCCTTCAACTGTTTTCGGGCTCGCGCCAGCCTGGATTTCACCGTCCCCGCCGGGACGCCCAGGCACTTGGCGATCTGACCCACCGGCATATCCTCGTAGTAGAACAGCACCACCGCCGCCCGCCGCTCCGGGGGCAGGGCGCACACTGCCTCCCACAGCCCGTCGTAGCGCACCGGATCCGGGGCCGCGGGCTCCGGGGCCAGCCCGTCCAGGGGCACCACCCGCCCCTGCTTCCGCCGCAGGGCATAGGCGCAGTTCACCGCGATCCTCACCAGCCAAGGCCCCACGGCCTCCCGGTCCCGCAGCTTGTCCAGCGACTGCCACGCCTGCAAAATCGCCTGGGACACCGCGTCCTCCGCGTCGGCGTCGCTGTCCAGCACCGAGCGGGCCGCCCGGTACATCCGGCGGCTGTGCCGGGTGACGGCGTCGGCAAACTCGTCCCGCGTCCATTCCATGCCTCTCATCTCCTTGTGGGTCTGTCTTGTCCGGACACTCCTTAGACGCGGGGGAAGCCAAAAAGGTTCCCGCCGCCCGGGAAAATTTTGTGAAAATCGTTTTTGCAATTTTTCACTCTCAGACTTGCAAAATTGCGTCAGGTGGTGTAGAATACAGTATCGCGTTAAAGCGCCACTTTCAACGAGGAAAGGATGTTGACGGTATGTCAATTAAAAACGCTTATCTCCTGTCCGTGCTGGACGACCTGAAGAAAAAGAGCGCCCATGAGCCCGAATTCCTCCAGGCCGTGGAGGAGGTGCTGGAATCCCTGGAGCCCGTGGTGGAGGCCGACCCCCGCTACGAGCAGCAGAACATCATCGGCCGCATGGTAGAGCCCGAGCGGGTGGTGATGTTCCGGGTGCCCTGGGTGGACGACAGCGGCAAGGTGCAGGTGAACCGGGGCTACCGCGTCCAGTTCAACTCCGCCATCGGCCCCTACAAGGGCGGCCTGCGGTTCCACCCCACCGTCAACCTGTCCGTCATCAAGTTCCTGGGCTTTGAGCAGATCTTCAAGAACTCCCTCACCACCCTGCCCATGGGCGGCGGCAAGGGCGGCTCCGACTTCGACCCCAAGGGCAAGAGCGACGGCGAGGTCATGCG
>CASTQR010000131.1 GCA_949451265.1 uncultured Eubacteriales bacterium
TGTCCCGCTGGTGCAGGCCGATGGAGGGCTCGTCCAGGATATACAGCACGCCCATCAGGGAGGAGCCGATCTGTGTGGCCAGGCGGATGCGTTGGCTTTCGCCGCCGGACAGAGTGCCCGCCTGGCGGGTGAGGGTCAGGTATTGCAGACCCACCGACCGCAGGAAGCCCAGCCGGGAGCGGATCTCCTTCAAGATCTGGTCGGCGATCATGGACTGCGTTTCGGTGAGGGTGATGGTGTCCAAAAAAGCCAGCGCTTCGTCCACCGGCTTTTCGCAAAAGTCGTGGATGGAGCTGCCCCCCACTGTGACGGCCAAGGCCTCCCGCTTGAGCCGCTTGCCCTGGCAGGTGGGGCAGGGGCATTCGCTCATGCACTCCTCAATCTCCCGCTTCATGGCATCGGACTGGGTCTCCCGGTAGCGGCGCTCCAGGTTGTTCACGATGCCCTCGAAGGGCTGGTACAGGGTGCCCTTGCCCCGGGGCTGGTCGTAGTTCAGGGTGAGCTTTTCCCCCTTGGTGCCGTAGAGGATGATGTCCATCACCTCGTCGGACAGCTTTTCTACCGGGTCGGTGAGCTTGAAGCGGTATTTTTTCGCCAGCGCGTCAAAATACATCCGGGAGATGCCGTCGGATTTAATGTGGTTCCAGCCGGAGGCGGTGATGGCCCCCTCCAGAATGGACAGGGAGCGGTTGGGGATGATGTGCTCTGGGTCGATCTTCATCTGGCTGCCCAGGCCGGTGCAGGTGGGGCAGGCCCCGAAGGGGTTGTTGAAGGAGAACATCCGGGGGGTGAGCTCCTCGATGGACACGCCGCAGTCCTCGCAGGCGTAGTTCTGGGAGAACAGGATGTCCCGCTCCTCGTCCCCCAGGACGTTGATGATGACGATGCCGCCGGACAGGTTGGAGGCGGTCTCCACGCTGTCGGTGAGGCGGCGGGCCACGTCCTCCCGGATGACCAGGCGGTCCACCACGATCTCGATGGAGTGCTTGCGGTTCTTGTCCAGTTTGATCTCTTCCGTCAGGTCGTACAGCGACCCGTCCGCCCGCACCCGGACGTAGCCGGATTTTCGCGCGTCCTCAAACACCTTGTTATGCTCGCCCTTTTTCCCCCGGATGACGGGGGCCAGCACCTGGATGCGGGTGGCCTCGGGCAGCGTCATCACCTGGTCGATGATCTGGTCGATGGTTTGCTGCTTGATCTCCTTGCCGCAGTTGGGGCAGTGGGGGGTGCCCACTCTCGCCCAGAGCAGACGGAGGTAGTCGTAAATTTCCGTCACCGTGCCCACGGTGGACCGGGGATTTTTTGACGTGGTCTTCTGGTCGATGGAAATGGCGGGGGACAGGCCCTCGATGTAGTCCACATCCGGCTTCTCCATCTGGCCCAGAAACATCCGGGCGTAGGAGGACAGGGACTCCACATACCGCCGCTGGCCCTCGGCGTACAGCGTCTCAAAGGCCAGGGACGACTTTCCTGACCCGGACAGCCCCGTGAGCACCACCAGCTTGTCCCGTGGGATGGTGACGTCGATGTTTTTCAGGTTGTTCTCTCTCGCGCCTTTGATGACGATCTTATCCTGCATGGGTATGGTTCTCCTTGTCTGTTCAAGATTTGAGTCTGGAAAACAGCATAACAAAACATTTTTTAATGTCAAGCCCCGTTTTGATGAATTTTTTTGAAAGAATGATCAAATGCCGGGGCGTTCAGCCGTCCGCCAGCTCCCGCTGCACGTATTTGGGCAGCTTGGACACCACCAGCTCATAGGACATATCGCATAAGTCCTTCAACACGATGTCGGGCAGGTCTGCGTCCAGCAGGGCGGCGATCCACAGCTTCTTGTCGCAGTAGAAGCCGGGCAGAATCTCCGGGTACTGTTCCCGGAACGCCTCGGCCAACCGGGGGTCGCACTTCAAATTCACCAGGTCGTGGCCGTTGTACCGCTCGTCCTTCATCCCCCTGGGGGAGCACACCGCGGCGAACAGCTTGCCCCGTACCATGTAGCGGTGCCAGCCCCACTCCAGCTTGAAATCCTTTTCCGTACCGGGCTTGTCCAGCAGGTATTCGTCCAACCACTCATATTTCATAGGTTTGTTCCCCTTTCAAAATACTTCCCCATGGGACACCGACCACTCCCGCCCGTCGTGGCGGGGCCGGAAGGTCCGGCAGCGGTAGTTGATGCCCGCCTTGCGGGCCTGGCTGTGCTGAAGCTTTCGGGGAATCCGGTACAGCGTTCCGCCCTTCGCCAGCTTCGCCCCCGTTTGCTTGAAGAGGAAGGGCACGTCTGCCTCCACGCACTGGCGGCGCAGGTCCAGCACCCATTCGTACCGGCAAGGCCGGGCTTCCGGTCCCGACTCCCCCCCAACCACCACCTGGGTGACGTCCGGCCCCAGCCAGGGGG
This sequence comes from uncultured Eubacteriales bacterium, assembly GCA_949451265.1. Next base: position 2,396 of record CASTQR010000131.1, read on the forward strand.
TCAGGTCTATGGGGCCCAGCAGCGGCTCGCAGGTGATGGATTTGTGCCGAATGGGGGCGGCTTTCAGGATGGGCAGGCGAACATCGGCCCGCCGCTGGTCCTCAGCCGTGGAGCAGATGGCCACATTGTCATAGCCCTCTCCCCAGTCCGGGGGGAGGCAATCCGCCAGCCGGTGGATGCGCTTGGTGATGAAGAAAAAATTCAGGTCCTGCCGCATTTTCATCATGGCCCAGGCCCAGGGCCGCCATTCGTCCGCGTCCTCCAGCAGGAAGTCGGAGGAGAAGCAGGTCCACACCATGTCGCCGGGGGGCACCGTCCAGCTTCCGTCCCGCTTCTGCCGGAGGGGCAGGTCGAAGCTCTTGGTGCGGTAAACCTGCGACGCGTCCAGGCCCCGGCGCTCATCCCCCCGGTAGACGTAGCAGTTGGCGCAGCCGGGGGAGGTCTTGTGGCAGCCGTGCCAGGGATTCCAGTTGGCCATATCAGTCCAGAGCGGCGGCGTACCGCAGGCAGCCGTCCCGCAGCGGGGCGATGGCGGCGAACATTGGCAGGACAATGACAAGCTGATACAGCACGTAGAACAGGATATTCCGGGCGGCAAAGCCCTCTTCCACTGCGGGGGCGTACCCCGCCGCCTCCAATTCGCCGCACAGCCAGACGAGGAAGTCCTCCTTCCACCGCCTGGATTTGCGCACCTGCGTTTCGGCCATGATCCGGTTGGACTGCTTCGTCATCTCTCTACCCCTCCACAATCACGTCAGCGGTGGTTCCTCCCACCAGGGCGATGAGATCGGCGGGGCGTGCCTCCACCTGGAAGCCGATTTTCCCGGCGGACACGCAGATGGTGTCCTGCTCCAGGCAGCTCTCATGGAACACGGTAGGGAACCGCTTTTTCATCCCCACGGGGGAGCAGCCGCCGTGGACGTAGCCCGTCAGGGGCAGCAGCTCCCTGGCCGGGAGCATGGCGACGGACTTCTCCCCCACCGCTTTGGCCGCCTTCTTCAAATCCAGCGTGTCCGCCACCGGGATGTCGAACACGTAATACCCGCCGGAGGCTCCCTTGACCACCAGGGTCTTGAACACCGCTGCCGGGTCCTGGCCCAGCAGCCGGGCCACGCCCGCTCCGTCAGGGGCGGTTTCGCCGTCATGGGGATAGCTGTGGGGGGCGTAGGGTACCTTTTTCTGGTCTAAGACCCGCATGACGTTGGTTTTTTCCTCTTTTTGTTTGGACATGGTATCACTCCCATACCGCGCAGGCAATGCATGGGCCGTCTTGTCCCATGAGGATGGTAAAATGGTTTGTCCCATATTCTGTCACGGGTAAGCCTTCCCGGGCATAGCGCTTTTCATAGCCGCTGTGGATCAGATACACCCCGTCCCGTTCTGTCCAATCCAGGGAGGTTTGCCGTTCGGAAAAGCCCGCTGTGAACAGATGCGGATGATTCCGCACCGTTTCCTCAAACTCCCGAATGTGCTCATCTACCGTTTTGGAAACGTATCTGGCTCCCGTCCGCTCTAGCAGCAGCGCGTCCGGGCGGAACAGCGCCCGAAAAGCCGCGGCAGGGAAGGGCTCGCCCGGTCCGAAGGAGATGGTCTGGTAAAACCGGGCCAAAAAGTCGTCCGGCATTTATTTCCCCTCCCCACGTAGTTTGATGATCTGATCCCGCAATGCGGCGGCCACCTCAAACTCCAGCATCTTGGCCGCCTCCTTCATCTGCTTCTCCAGGCTGGCGATGGCCTCCATCCGCTGGAGCTTGGTCATCTGGGACAGGTTCTTGTCGTTGTAGTCCGGCTTTTCGTCGGCGGACAGCGCCATCAGCTCCCGCACCGCCTTTTTCACCGTCTTGGGGACGATGCCGTGGGCTTTGTTGAAGGCGTCCTGCTTTTCCCGGCGGCGCTCCGTCTCGTCCATGGCCCGCCGCATAGAGGGGGTGATGGAGTCGGCGTACAAAATCACGATGCCATCGGCGTTGCGCGCAGCCCGGCCGATGGTCTGGATCAGCGACGTCTCCGAGCGCAAAAAGCCCTCCTTGTCCGCGTCCAGGATGGCCACCAGCGACACCTCCGGCAGGTCCAGGCCCTCCCGGAGCAGGTTGATGCCCACCAGCACGTCGAACTCGCCCAGACGCAGGTCCCGGATGATCTCCATGCGCTCGATGGTGTCGATGTCATGGTGCATGTACCGCACCCGGATGCCCGCGTTTTTCAGGTAGTCGGTGAGGCTCTCCGCCATCTTCTTGGTGAGGGTGGTCACCAGCACCCGCTCGTCCCTTGCCGTCCGCTCCGTGATCTCCCCGATCAGGTCGTCGATCTGCCCGTCCACCGGGCGCACCTCCACCCTGGGGTCCAGCAGGCCGGTGGGACGGATCACCTGCTCCACAATCTGCCCGGACCGCTCCCGCTCATACTCGCCGGGGGTGGCGGAGACGTACACCACCTGGTTCAGCCGTTTCTCAAACTCGTCAAACTTCAAGGGCCGGTTGTCGAAGGCGCAGGGCAGGCGGAAGCCGTACTCCACCAGGGTGGTTTTTCTGGCCCGGTCGCCGTTGAACATGGCCCGGACCTGGGGCAGGGTGGCGTGGCTCTCGTCGATGAACAGGACAAAATCCTTGGGGAAGTAGTCCAGCAGGGTGTGTGGGGGCGAGCCCACGGGGCGGCCCTCGATCACCCGGGAGTAGTTCTCAATGCCGGAGCAGTAGCCCAGCTCCTGCA
>CASTQR010000132.1 GCA_949451265.1 uncultured Eubacteriales bacterium
GGTAGGCCACCCCCCGGCACAGGGCGCACAGGGAGATGGCGGCCCGGGGGCTGGCCCCCTGGGCTAAGCCGGGGTGGTTCCGGGTGGCCCGCACCAGGTCCAGGACGTACTGCAAGATCTCGTCGTCCACAAAGACACGGTCCACATCCGCCCGGAGGGCGGTGAGCTGGGCCCGGTCCGCGGCCTGGGCCACCTCCCCCATGGCGCCCCCCCGGAGCTTGCGCTGGAGGAGCTCCAGCTCGTCCGCCGGGGCGGGGTAGCCCATGGACAGGCGCAGGGCGAAGCGGTCCAGCTGCGAATCCGGGAGGAGCTGGGTGCCGGAGGCCCCCGCCGGGTTCTGGGTGGCCACCACCAAAAACGGGTCGGGCACCGGGCGGGATACGCCGTCCACCGTCACCTTCCCCTCCTCCATGGCCTCCAGCAGGGCGGACTGGGTGCGGCTGGTGGCCCGGTTCAGCTCGTCGGCTAAAAACAGGTTGCAGAGCAGGGCCCCCGGCTGGTATTCCATCTGTCCCGTGGCCTTGTTGTAGAGGGAGAAGCCGGTGAGGTCGGAGGGCATCACATCGGGGGTGAACTGCACCCGGTTATACTTGAGGCCCAGGGCCTTGGAGAAGGCGATGGCCAGGGTGGTCTTGCCCACGCCGGGGATGTCCTCCAAGAGCAGGTGGCCCCGGGCGAGAATAGCCAGCAGGGCCTTCACCACGATGTCGTCCTTGCCCACCACGGCCTTCTTGACCTCGCTCACCACCTGGGCGGCAAGCTGTTTTTCCAGCATAATTCGTCACTTCCTTGGTAACTGGGATGGGGGTATTCTATTACAGGCGCGAAGCGCCGTTGTGACAGATCGGTTTAATCCGAATAATATCCGCTCCGCGGATATTATATCAAAAAAGGGAGGGCTTGAACAGCCCCCCCTTGCGGTTTGACAAAATCTGTGTTAAAATGACGGCGGCCCCGTAAAAAGGGCCGGGCTATGCACATCCAGCAAGCTGTTGACAGGCGGTCGGTCACATAACCCCGAAAGGGGGTGACTTCATGCGGATCACGCTTCATATCGGGCAGTATACTGTTACGATCATCGTGAAAAGCAGAAACCGCCACTCCGACAAGTGACGGTTTCTCGTACTGAGTAAACCCAATCCTTTGTAGGGCCGGCCGCTTGGTGCATAGCCTTATTTTTATTATAGCGGGCCGACCGCGGTTTGTCAAGCGGCGGCGTCGGGTTTGGCAGGGCTGCGGCATCTCTCTGCGGCCCGTTTTTACGGCTCCGGCAGATCCTCAAAAACATATTGCACCAGCCCCCCGGCGGTTCTGATCCGCCTGATCAGTTTTCCAAAGGGGACAGGGGGCGGCGTGAGCAAAAGCCTTGTGCCGAATTGGGTGCAGTCCTTTGTCTCGCGGCTTTGGTGCCTGGGGGCGGAGGACATATATTCTTTATCGTTCATAGCTAATTCGCCCCTCCCGCTTTTCTGCACATACTATAACACAGCAATTGTAGACTGTCAATCCCTTAATGAGTTTTACAATCCGTTTCATTCAAGCCGTGCTCCCAGTAAAATACATACGGTGGGGGTGCTGTGATGAAAGAAGAATACCGTGATCGCTATGAGCGGTTTGGTTTGAATGTGGTCTACTATCGGAAAAAGAACCGCTGGTCACAGATGCAGCTTGCTGAGAAGGCGGAGATTGACCGCACCTATGTAAGCTCCATTGAGCGCGGCGTGGTGGGTCCGTCTTTTGACACGCTGTTCAAGCTCTCTGATGTTCTTGGCGTGACAACAAAGCAGCTCTTTGATTTCCGGGATGAATAAAAGGACGCGGGGGAAGCTCCCTCCGCGTCCTTTTTCTGATGTTCAGCGCTCCACGATATACTCCCCCACCCGGCCCAGGGTCTTGGGGGCGCAGACGGCGGTGACCAGGATGGCCTCGCCGTACTCCACCCGCTCCACCTTGGCCTCCCGGTAGAGCTGGTCCAGCAGGCCGCCCTTGTCGTAGGGCAGGGCCAGCGCCACCCGGCGCACCCCGGCGTCCAGCCGCTTGGCGATGGCGGCCCGGAGATCGTCCAGCCCCGCCCCGGTGCGGGCGGAAATGCTCACCATGTCCTCGCCGTGGGGCAGGATGTCCCCCACGAATTTGTCGCACTTGTTAAAGACCTCCAGGCGGGGCGTTTCCGCCGCCCCCAGCTCCCGGATGAGCCGATCCACCACCGCCGCCTGCTCCCGCCAATTGGGGTCGGAGGCGTCGATGACGTGGAGGAGCAGGTCGGCGAAGGTGAGCTCCTCCAGGGTGGCCTTGAAGGCGTCCACCAGCTGGTGGGGCAGCTTGGAGATGAAGCCCACCGTATCCGAGATGAGCACGGTGCAGGTGTCGGACAGGTCCAGGGTGCGGGTGGTGGTGTCCAGCGTGTCGAACAGGCGGTCGTTGGCGGGGATATCCGCCCCGGTGAGGGCGTTGAGCAGGGTGGACTTGCCCGCGTTGGTGTAGCCCACGATGGCCACCACGGGCACCTCGTTCTTCTCCCGGCGCTCCCGCTGGGTGGCCCGGACCCGGCGCACGTCCTTCAGCTCGTCCTCCAGCTTGGCGATCTTCCGGTGGATGTGCCGCCGGTCGGACTCCAGCTGGGTCTCGCCGGGGCCCCGGGTGCCGATGGCGCCCTCCTGCCGCTCCAGGTGCTTCCACATCCCGGTGAGCCGGGGCAGGAGGTACTTGTATTGGGCCAGGGCCACCTGGAGGCGGCCCTCGCTGGTGCGGGCCCGCTTGGCGAAGATGTCCAGGATGAGGGCGGCCCGGTCCATGACGGTGACGCCCAGCTCCTCCGTCAGCACCCGCTGCTGGGAGGGGGAGAGGGGGTTGTCGAAGATAACGATGTCCGCGCCTAAGCGCTGGGCCAGTTCCTTGATCTCCGCCGCCTTGCCCTCGCCGATGAAGGTGCGGGGGTCGGGGGCGGACTTGTTTTGCAGCACCGTGCCCAGGCACACGCCCCCCGCCGTGTCCAGCAGGGCGGCCAGCTCGTCCAGGGATTCGCCGCCAGCGTTTTCCCCCGGGGTGAGGGCGGGGGAGTTGAGGCCGGCCAGGACGGCGCGGTTGATCTCTTTTATCTCGGTTTTTTCAAACATACAGTATTGTTTCCCTCGTATTTCTTCAGTGTGCTACTTTCCCAGAAAATCCAGTATTTTCTGGGAAAATTCCTCTGGATTTTTGGCGGCGATAAAGTGATCCCCATGAATAAACGCAAGCCCGGCATTTGAAATGCTTTTTGCGATCAGCCGCGTATGCTCCTCTTGGATCATGCCTTTTGTGCCGGCGATCACCGGCTCGCCCCGCCCTTGTTCCACGTAAAAGTGTTCCATATCCACTCTGTATTCTCCGTTCACCGTCCGTCAGGTGAGGGCGTCACACCTTCTCCAGCGCCTCCACGATCTCTCCCCAGTACATGGTGTGCCAGTCGCCCTTATACCACTTCTCCTTCACGTCCTCCGGCATGAGGGCGGGATCCATATCCACCGCCATCCGCTTGCGGCACACCAGCACCAGGCCGGCCTGCTCGAAGTAGGGCGCGTTCCCCGCCCCCGCCGCCACGGTGAAGCCGCACTCCTTCACCTTGTCCACGTCCCGGCCGCTTTTCGTGCCGCACAGGTTGAGCTGGGGGCGGTACTTCCCGTCCAGGAAGGACAGGGTGAAGTACCCGTTTTCATCCACGAACTCTTTCGTGTACCGCTGGGGGCGGATATAGCAGGTGGCCATGGGCGCGCCCCACAGCACGCCTAAGCCGCCCCAGGAGGCGGTCATGGTGTTGAGGCGCTCCGGCGTACCGGCGGTAATCAGCATCCACTGGTCGCCGATGGCGGAAAAGGGGTTTAGGGTCAGGGCTTTGGGGTCAACCTTCTGGAACATGGCGGGGTACCTCCTGAATTTGATATGGATAGTATATGCGGAACGCCCGGAAAAAGAGAAAGAACCGCGGCCCATGGGCAGCGGTTCTTTGGAGTGACAGGGTTTCAGCCCAGGCCGAACTTCTTGTTGAAGCGGCTGACGCGTCCGCCGGTATCCACCATCTTCTGCTTACCGGTGTAGAAGGGGTGACACTTGGAGCAGACTTCCACCTTGATGTCCTTCCGGGTCGAGCCAGTCTCGATCACGTTGCCGCACGCGCACGTAATGGTGGTGTGGTTGTAGTTGGGATGGATGCCTTCCTTCACGGGGATTCACCTCTTTCTGTCGATGAAAAGTCAAGGGCGCAACGGCCCCTTGTAAACGCAAGGTCTATGATATCACGTCCCGCGGCAAAATGCAAGCACTTTTTTTCACTTGCGGGATTTTTGTTTTCCGGGCCGCCAGATTCACCCTTGACGGCCCGGTTTCGCTATGGTATAATTCAACATTGCGTTGGTATGCGGAAGGGGTGTCTGCCTGATGCTGGACGAACTGAAGGACGCCGCCAGGGTGGCGGGCGTGAAGCAGCTCCGCCGGGCGCTGGCGGGCGGCCGGGCCAGGCGGGTCTACCTGGCCAAAGACGCCGACCCCCAGCTGACGGAACCCCTGGCCCGCCAGGCGGCGGAGCAGGGCGTGGAAACCGTCTGGGCCGACTCCATGAAGGAGCTGGGCCGGGCCTGCGGCCTGGCCGTGGGCACCGCCGCCGCCGCTGTCCTGTAACTATTTCCGGTTTTAGCGAATAATCCCAGGATTATCCGTTAAAATATATATCTATTGAAAGGAGGAAAATCATGCCTACTTTTAACCAACTGGTCCGCAAGGGCCGCGAGAAGAGCACCTACAAGTCCAACTCTCCCGCTATGCAGCACGGTCTGAACACCCTGAAGAACAAGGAGACCGACCTGCCCTCTCCCCAGAAGCGGGGCGTGTGCACCGCGGTTCGTACTTCCACCCCGAAGAAGCCGAACTCCGCGCTGCGTAAGATCGCCCGTGTGCGCCTGACCAACGGCTACGAGGTCACCGCCTATATCCCCGGCGTGGGCCACAACCTGCAGGAGCACTCCGTGGTCATGATCCGCGGCGGCCGTGTGAAGGATCTGCCCGGCGTCCGTTACCACATCATCCGCGGCACGCTGGACACCCAGGGCGTCAACGGCCGGATGC
>CASTQR010000133.1 GCA_949451265.1 uncultured Eubacteriales bacterium
GGCATATTCTTGGCGTAGTTCATCAGCTCGCTGCAGAAGTTGGCCCGCATGAAGGAGCGCTTCAGGAACTCCTCGGAGCCGGGATCCAGCTCGTTCTCCGCGTTGCTGGCGCTCAGCAGGTAGATCCACTGCTTCAGCTGCCCCAGGCCCAAGGTCATGATGGCCTGGGTGATGGTGGTGGCCCGGTGCCGCAGGGCGAAGTAGGCGGAGTTCACCATCTTCAGCAGGCCGTAGGACAGGCTGGCGTCGGCGGCGATCATGGTTTCGATCTCCTCCACGTTGGGCTCGTCCTTGGTCACCGCCACCATGAGCCGGAAGAAATTGCTCTGGATGTAGGAGCTGCTGTGGGCCTGGGTGGTCATCTTGGCCGCCACGTAGGGGCCCTCCAGCCCGTCCGCCCCCAGGGCCACCGCCCGCTGGTACAGCTTCTCGTCGTCGATGTGGGTGACGATGCACTTGATGTTCATGCTGTGGGCGATCTCCACCGTGTTGCGGATGGTGATCTCGCTGGCGTGCTGGGCGTTGATCTTGATGAAGTGGATATCGTCCAGCAGGGACAGGTAGCGGGGGGTGAACTGGAACTCGTTCACCGCGATCCGGTAGCCCTCCCGGGCGAACTGCTGCACCAGGTGCATGGACAGCGGGTGGATGATCACCGCGTCGTCAATCTGGATCACCAGGTCGCTCTTGTCAAACAGCCGGGGGGTCTTTTTCATCAGCAGCATGGTGGTGAAGGTCATGAAGTTCAGCGTGCCCCTCAGCACCTTGGGGCTGTTCTGGGTGAGGAAACTGTAAATGGTATTGGCCGCGGCAAATTCTGCGCTTGAGGTAGAGCTGTCGCTGCTGAATGCCTGGTTTGCGCCGTGGTAGAGGATCTCGTTCCCAATGGTATTCCCAGCGGCATCCTTAATGGGCTGCCGCACGATGTATTTGCCGCTCATAGCGTTACTGCCTCCTACTAATTATGCTTTGGCATGCTGACGGTCGAACCGCTCCAGCAGGTGATCCATCACGTCCACCAGGTGGCCGATCTCCGGCTTGGTGAGCTGTTCGTCCGCCCCCAGCTCCCGGCCCTTCTGGCGCATCTCCTCACTGATCAGGGAGGAGAAGATCACCAGCGGGACCTGCTTGAACCGGGCGTGGTCCTTCACCAGCTTGGTGAGCCGGTGCCCGTCCATCTGGGGCATCTCGATATCGGTGATGATCAGGGCCACGTCCTTCTCCAGGTCGCCGTCGGTGGGCAGGGCCGCCAGCGCCTCCCACAGCTCCAGGCCGTTGGGGAACATATGCAGGTTGATGTAGTTGGCCTTCCGCAGGGAGTCCGCGATCATCTTGCTCAGCAGCACCGAGTCCTCCGCCACCCAGATGGGCCGGTCGTTCCTGTCCCGGGGGCCCAGGCGCTCCACCTCGGAGATCTGGATGGAGGTCTCCGGGGCGATCTCCGCCACGATCCGCTCGAAGTCCAGGATGGTGACCAGCTCGCCGTCGCACTGGGCGATGCCGGTGGCCACGCTCTCCGCGCCGCCGGACACCGTCTTGTCCGGCTTCTGGATATCCGTCCAGGAAATGCGGCTGATCCGGTCCACGGTGTGCACCCGGAAGGCAATGCACATCTTGTTGAAGTTGGTGATGATGAAGATATCCTTCTCATTCTTCGGGCTCTCCGCCCCCAGGTAGGCGGGCAGATCCACCACGGTGATCACCTTGTCCCGGGGCTTGAAGATGCCCTCCACCGCCGGGTGGGCGTGGGGCATATGCTTCACCGGGGCGGAGATCATGATCTCCAGCACCTTGGCTACGTTGATGCCGAACAGGTTGCCGCCGATGGTGAACTTCATCACTTCGATCTCGTTGGTCCCGGACTCCAGCAGGATCCCCCGCTTCTGGTCTTCCCTCATTTCCAAGCACTCCCTTTCATCTTGCGCATGGTGGTCATATGATCAGCTCCTGCCGCCCATAGCTGCGCACGCAGCCCAGGCCGCTGTTCACGTCAAAAAGCAGGGTGCGGGCCACCGTGCCGCCCACGTCCTCCTTCAGAAGGCGGATGCCCTCCTTCTTCAGGTTCATGTGGACGCTCTCGATGTTGCGCTGGCCGATGTTCCCCAGGGAGCTGCTGCCCACTTCGAACATCTTGGCCCCGCCCGCGATCTTCGCTGTAATCCGGTTCCGGCTGGCCCCCTTGCTCTCCATGAGCCGCAGGGTCTCCCGGATGCCCGTGTCCGCGTATTTCATCGGTGTTTTCCGTCCCGCCTCCATATTCACCGGAAGCATGATATGAACCAACGCCCCCAGCTTCAGCACCGGGTCGTGCAGACAGATGCCGATGCAGGACCCCAGCGCGTAGGTGACCAGCATACCCTCCCCTTTGGCCATCTTCATGTCCGCAATACCGATGATCAGCTTGTCACTCATCGCTTACGCCCAGCTTCCTCAATAGTGCATTCAGCGACCGCAGGTCGGGCGACATCAGCAGGCGGCAGGGAACCTGCTTATTGTCGCACACAAAATTCCCGCCTATGGTCATAATGTAGTCGGACTGTCCGCCGTACTCCGCCATGGGCACGGCCAGGATCGCCCCCTGCATGTCCACCGTGAAGGCGGGCACCGTCAGGGTCACGTCCACCCCGGCCAGTCCGCTCAGCGCGTTGATGAAGGTGGAGATCATGATATTGCCCACCTCCACCAGGGCGGAGCTCTCCAGGTCGGTCAGCTCGCTGTATTCCGTGATGGTCTTGGTCAGCATACTGTCCAGCACCAGGTTCACAAAGTCGATCTGCTGGCAGGACAGCATGATGCCGTTGATCTGCCCGCCCATCTTCACCAGCACCCCGGCGGTGATCTCCTCCGGGCCGCCGATCCACTCGATGGCCTCATTATAGCCCATGATCCGCACCTCAGGCAGCGTGATGCGCACCTCCCGCCCCAGCATTTGGGACAGGGCGGTGGCGGCGTTGCCGGTGCCCATGCTGCCGATCTCCCGCAGGGTGTCCAGCTCCAGGGAGGTCAGCTCGTCATAATTTTTAATTCCCATTCCCTGTTATCCCTCCTGTCAGTTGCGCAGGCCGTTGATGGTGGCCTCAATCTCATCCGAGGTGATCACCATTTTCAGCGCCGCGCCGTAGGCCCGCTGTGACTCGATCACCTTGGTTATCTCGTCGGCCAGGTCCACGTTGGAACGCTCCACATAGCCCTGTACCAGCTTCCCGGTCCCATACCACAGGTTGCCGTTCTTGTCGATGGGGACGAAGCCGGTCTCGCCCAGGCGGGTCTCGCCGTCGTAGTTGGCGAAGTCGAAGATGCCGATGGGCAGCTCCTCCTCGTCGTCGTCTATCTGAATCAGCCCCCCGTCCCGGCTGAGGATGAAACGGCCCGTGCCGTCCCCCAGGCAGTACACCGTCTCCATAACGGGCTCGCCGTTTTCGTCCACCTCGCCGGTGGGCCGCTCCAGCATGGACTTGGTGAACGCGCCGTTCCGGGTGAAGGTCACCTCCCCGGTAGTCAGGTCCACCACCCCGAAGAAGCCCTCCCCCTCGATGTAGTAGTCCAGCTTGCGGCCGGTGTCCGCCGGACCGCCCTGGGAGTAGTCGGTGGAGGTCATCAGCATCCGGGTGCCCACGCCCATGGGCAGCTCCGTGTCCGCGCCCCCCTGGGTCCCCCGGTGGTTCTGGTAGAGCAGGGCGGAGAAATAGGAGCGGTTGGCCTTGAAGCCGTAGGTGTTCACGTTGGCGATGTTGTCCCCGTGGACGTTCAGGTGGTAGAGCTGGTGCTGGGCGCCCACCGCGCCGATATAGAAGGATTGGTTCATCTCCTGTTACCCCCTTACATCCGTCCGATGTCGCTGGCCGCGTGGCCCATGACCTCGTCGTACATCTTGGTCACCGAGGCGCAGCTCTGGAGGGCCCGCTGGCAGGTGATCATGTCGGTCATCTCCTTGATCAGCTCCACGTTGGACCGCTCCACGTTCTTCCACAGCAGGCTCGGGTTTTCCGCCGCCTGGGCCCCTTCTCCGGCGAAAAAGCCCTCCCCCAGGTGCTCCAGCGCCCCGTTGTCCGGGAAGGTGTACACCCCCACCTGGCCCATATAGTTGCCGCCGTTGTTGGTGGTGATGACGCCCTGTTCGTCCGACGTGATCTTGTCCGTCTCCAGCAGGATGGGCTGGCCGTTCACGTCCAGCACCCGGCCCGCCCCGGGAAAGCACAGGTAGCCGTCGTCGTCCAGGGAGAAGCTGCCCGCCCGGGTGTAGATGATCCCCCCGTCCTCCTGCTGGATGGCAAAGAACCCGTCCCCCATGATGGCGAAGTCCAGGGGGATGTTGGTGGGCTCCGGGATGCCCTGGTTGTAGTTCACGTAGATCTCGCTGTTGGCCCGGATGTAGCTCTGCCGTCCGATCTCGGTGTAGATCTTCTCCTGGTTGCCCACCCTGGCGTACATCACGTCGTCAAAGGTGGTGGCGGTGTACCGGCTGCCCTTGAAGCCCGCGGTGGACACGTTCACCAGGTTGTTGCCCACCACGTTCAGGTGCTGCTGCTGGGTCACCATGCCGGAGGTCAGGTTATAGAAGCCTTTGAACATTCTCTCACGCCTTCTTCCGCTTTTTAGAGGTTTTTACGGGACTTCCGCTGTTCATGTATGCGCCCATGTGCTCCCGCAGCTTCTGGATGGCCCGGGAGTGGATCTGGGAGATGCGGGGCTCGCTCACCCCCATCACCTGGGCGATCTCCTTCATATGGAGGTTCTTTTCATAGTAGAGGGACAGGACGATCTGTTCGTTCTCCTGGAGGGAGGCAATCCCCGCCGCCAGCGTCTCCTGGAGCTCCTGGTCCTCCAGCACCGTCTCCGGCTGGAGCTTGGGGTCCTGGTCGGACAGCTCGAAGCGGTAGCCCTCCATGTCCCGGGCGTCCATCAGCGCGTCCAGGGACAGGGTGTTGGACAGGGCCACCCGGGCGGCCTCCTTCTGGTACTTGTCGGTGGCAATGCCCAGGTGCCCCGCCACCTCCTGGTCGGTGGGGAACCGCCCCAGCTCGTTGGCCAGATGGGACACCGCCGCGTCGATCTCCTTGGCCCGCTG
>CASTQR010000134.1 GCA_949451265.1 uncultured Eubacteriales bacterium
CATGAAAAAACCCTACCTCACCCGGCTGGAACGCTGGGCCCGCTGGATGCTGCCCCGTCCCGAAGCGGACGACGTGATGGCCGACTACCGGGAGATCGTGGGCGACCCGCCCCGCCCGGAGGACGAGCTGCTCCGGGATCTGGGCAAGCCCCGGCACGTGATCCGGCCCCTGATCCAGAAAAAGCCGTACTACACCTGGCTGGCGGTGTTCGCGGTGATGGCGGTCTGTGTCCTCGCGCTGGGTGTCAGCCCTACGCTCATCGGATATCCGCTCTGGCGGCTCCTCAACAGCTCTGTTATCTGGAATGACAGCGCCCTCTTTACCCTGGGCAATGTCTTTCCCCCGCTGGGTATGGCGGCGGCGCTGGTCTGGTTCCGCTGGAAGGGCCGGAAGCTGGGGAAGCTCCCCAAGGCGGTTCCTGTCCTGCTGGCGGTTCTGGCGGCGTGGATCGTGGGCGTGCTGGCGGTGGACTGGCTCTGGCTGAATGACCCCGCCGGTTTTTCCGCCCTGCTGGGGGAAGCGCCTGTGACTGTGCTGTGGTTCCGCCTGGGCTGGACGAGGCCCCTCTCTCTCATGCTGTTTGGCGACGCCCTGGATTGGGGCGGTTTTGCCCTGGCTCTGCTGGCGGTGTACGCTTTGGTCAAGGCCCGGACGGGGGACCGGCGGTGGGCCGCGGTTTACATTCTGGCCCTCACCGCCGTGCTGCTGTCCTGGCAGACGCTGACCTTTCTGACCGATATGTCGCCGGTCATGGCGGGTCCGGGGTTGCTGTCGCGCTTCCGGATCTGGGCGGTCTGCTCCGCTGTGGGCGTCATCGGCACGGGGGTGTCCCTATGCTGAAAAAGGATCTGGTGGAGCTGGCCCTCCTCCACCTGCTCACCAAGGGCGACCAGTACGGCTACGACCTGCTGAAAAAGCTCCACGCCGTCTTCCCCGACACCCAGGAGAGCGCCATCTACGCCCAGCTCCGGGGCCTGTGCCGGGATGGCTGCCTGGAGCAGTACCAGGGGGACACGTCGGCGGGCCCCGCCCGGAAGTACTACCGCCTCACCGACCAGGGGCTGGCCCGGTACGGGGCCCTGCTGAAGCAGTGGCAGGCCCTCCGGGACGCTTTGGAGGAGCTTTGGAAGCAGTGAGCGCGCAAAACCGCCCCACAGCCAAGCTGTGGGGCGGTTCCATGTACGGGCTTACCAGTTGTCCTTTTCCTCGGCGTAGAGGGAGGGCAGGATGGCGGCCAGATGGCCGAACTCCTTCAAATTGTGGGCGAACAGGCCCATGGGGGCCTCCTTGGGCACCTGCACCCCATCGGGCAGCAGCTTCACCACCTGGCCGTTCACCAGGCCGTAGCCGATCCAGAAGCGGCTGCGCAGCTCAATGCCGCCCTCGATCTCCCGGACCATGTGGGTCATGATGGCGGCCACCCCCTGGCCGGGGACGGGCCCGTGGCCGTTGGCGCACTGCATGGCGGCGCAGGCGGGGGTGCCCACCTTATCCTCGTCATAGCCCAGCACGTGGGGGTACTGGAAGTTCAGCACCAGCTCGTCGGGGCCGGGGCCGATGTCCTCCAGCACGAAGTGGACGGTGCCCCAGTTCTTCTCCCGCATGGGGACGCTGGGATCCTTGATCCGCTCCGGGTTCTGCTGGCGGGCGTAGAAGTGGTCCTCCGGATCCCAGATCCGGTAGCGCATATCCTCCAGGCCGTGCCACGCGAACCACCAGTTGAACATCTCCGGGGTGACGCCGGGCATTTCCGTGCGGTTGGCCAGGTAGCCCGTGCCGTTGTCCATGACGCACCAGCCCACCTCGCAGTCCAGATAGCCGGGATTAAACAGGTCGTTGCGCCGCTCGATGGGCAGGGCCAGCTTGGGGTCGATGGGGCCGGCCTGCAAAACGGCCAGCTTCTCCGGGGGGATGGGGGTGATGGGCAGGTCATAATATTTCGCGTAGGAAAGGGCCCGCTCCTCGGGCTTGAGCTCGGGTCTGGTGGGCATAGGGGATTCCTCCTTTACAGATTCGGAGGCATAATTATAGCACAGAGCCGCGCCCCTTGTACAGTACTTTGGTGAAATTTCACAAATAGATCTGTCCCAGGGCGGAAAAATGTCAGATTTTTCCCAAAAGCCTGTGAAAATAAAAACACTTGACTACCCGCCTTTCTTTCTATAAAATGTGGGGGAACTCAAATAAACGCAGGAGGTAGTCCGTTATGAAAGCCAAGGTCTATTTCACCCGTGATCTCACCCCGGAGGCCCTGCTCCGGCTGTACGCCGCCCTGGGCGTGAAGCTGGAGGGCAAGGTGGCGGTAAAGCTCCACTCCGGCGAGCCGGGGAACCAGAACTTCATCCGCCCCGACTTTATGGAGCCCATGATCCGGCAGGCGGGCGGCACCATCGTGGAGTGTAACACCGCCTACGACGGGGGCCGGAACACCACCGCCGCCCACTGGGAGACCATGAAAAAGCACGGCTGGTCGGACATCGCCCCGGTGGACATTATGGACGAGGACGGGGACATGGAGCTGCCCATCCCCCACGGCAAGGTGATCCAGAAGAACTACGTGGGCCAGAATTTGAAGAACTACGACTCCCTGCTGGTGCTGTCCCACTTCAAGGGCCACCCCATGGGCGGCTTCGGCGGGGCGCTGAAAAACATCTCCATCGGCATCGCCTCCTCCCGGGGCAAGCAGTATATCCACGGCGCCGGGGACATGGACAAGTTCTGGGACGCGGATCACGACTCCTTCCTGGAGGCCATGGCGGACGCCGCCTGGTCTGTCCACAACCACTTCAAGGGGAAGATCGCCTACCTGAACATCATGAAGAATATGTCGGTGGACTGCGACTGCTGCGCCGTGGCCGCCGACCCCAAGATCGGGGACATCGGCATCCTGGCCTCCCTGGACCCGGTGGCCCTGGATCAGGCCTGCCTGGATCTGGTGTATGCCTCCGACGACCCCGGCAAGGCGGATCTGGTGGAGCGCATCGAGTCCCTCCACGGCGTCCACACGGTGGAGGCCGCCGCCGACTTGGGCGTCGGCAGCCGGGAGTACGAGCTGGTCACCCTGGACTGACCCCATCAATTTTATACGCAAAGCGGCCCCCGGCGCTCCGCCGGGGGCCGCTTCCTATTTCCAGGTCTCCGCGATGGCGCCGCCGCCCAGCACCGCGCCGCTTTCGTCATAGATCACCGCCGCCTGCCCGGTTGTAACGGCCCGCTGGGGCGCCTCAAACTCGATCCGGGCCCTGTCCCCCTCCGGGACAACGCGGGCAGGCTGTTCCCGCTGGCGGTAGCGGGTTTTCACCAGCGCGTCAAAGGGTTGGGTGGGCGGGGCGATGAGCCAGTTCCAATCCTTCGCCAGACAGCCGGCGGAGTACAGCGCCTCCTCCGGCCCCACGGTGACGGTGTTGGCCTCCATGCACTTGCCGCACACGTAGATCCGCCCCGAGGACGACACCCCCACCCCCCGGCGCTGGCCCAGGGTGAGCCCCGCCGCCCCCCGGTGGCGGCCCACCACCTTCCCGTCCAGGTTCAGGATGTCCCCGGCGGGGAAGGTCTGGCCGGTGTACCGCTCCAGGAAGGACAGGTAGTCCCCGTCGGGGATAAAGCAGATGTCCTGGCTGTCCCGCTTCTGGGCGTTGGCGAGGCCCGCCCGCTCCGCGATCTCCCGGGCCTCCCCTTTGGTCAGCCCCCCCAGGGGGAACAGGGTGCGGGCCAGCAGCTCCCGGGGGATGGGGTAGAGCACATAGCTCTGATCCCGGCCCAGGTCGGCGGCCTTGTAGAGCCGGAAGCCCCTCGCCCCGTCGGGCAGGATGCGGGCGTAGTGCCCCGTGGCCAGGTAATCACAGCCCAGCTCCCGGGCCTTCTGGTGGAGCAGGCCGAACTTCAAAAAGCGGTTGCAGTCCACGCAGGGGTTGGGGGTGTCCCCCCGGCGGTAGCCCTCCACAAAGCGCCGGATCACCCGCTCCTCAAACTCCCGGCACAGGGGCAGGACGTGGTGGGGGATACCCATCCGATCCGCCGCCGCTCTGGCGTCCTCCAGGGTCTCCGGGGGCGTGCCGTACAGCTCCATGGTGGCCCCTACGCAGTCGTACCCCCGCTCCCGCAGGAGGTACACCGCCGCGCTGGAGTCCACCCCGCCGCTCATGGCCACCAGCACCTGCTTCCCGTTTCGCCCCATTGTCCCGCCTCCCTCGTGGTTGATTGGGTTATTATAGGGCCTGGGGCGCTTCCTGTCAAGGGAAGGCCCCAGTCCCCGGCCTCATACCAGCCCCGCCACGAATCCCCGGATCTCCCGGTTCACCAGCTCCGGCGCGTCGGTGTTAGAGTTGTGCCCCGCCCCGGGAATCCACACCAGGGGCAGGCCGTCCTGCTTTGTCCATTCCCGGTTATAGCGTCTGGCGGAGCCCGCCCCGTCCTTCTCCCCGCAGATCAGCAGGGCGGGACAGTGGATGTCATAGGCCCGCCCCGCCTCCACCGCCTGGGCCACGATCCGGTACCCGTGATCCGCCAGGGCGCAGTATTCCCGTTTTTCATAGGATTCCATGAAGTACCGCATCAGGGCCCGGCCGTACTCCGACGTGGCGGTGCCGTTCACCCCCACCCGCACCAGCAGCTTCCAGGGGAAGGCCAGATACATCCACTCCGTATGCTTCAGCAGGTACAGCTCCGCCCCTGTATAGTATTTCCGCTTCAGGGAGCAGGAGTCGATGGACACGAAGCCGGACGCCGTGCCGGGGTACCGCTCCAGATACACCTGGGACAGGTAGCCCCCCATGGACTGTCCGATCAGCACCGGGCGTTCCGCCCCCTCCCGCTCCAAAATGGCATGGAGCCAGTCCGCCATGCCCTCCATGGAGAAGGTGAGGGCAAAGGGCCGGGAGGCCCCGTGGGCGGGGGCGTCCCACACCACACAGTTGAAGTCCGGTTCAAATTCCTCCACCTGCTTGTCGAACAGGCGGTGGTCGGCGGTAAGCCCCGGCAGGAACACCAGCCAGGGCGCGCCCGTCCCCGGCCCGCCCG
>CASTQR010000135.1 GCA_949451265.1 uncultured Eubacteriales bacterium
AAGGAAGATAGTGTGAAAGAAACCCAGGAGGGGTGTCTTTCACGTTCAATCAACGGATTTTTGGAACGCTCTTTGTTCCAAAAATCCGCGCTCAGCGTGGCGAAAAGACTTTTTCGACACGCTGAAGCGGGCCCGGGAGAGTTCCCGGGCCCGCTTCCTTTTATGACTGCGCCGCGCCCTCCTCCGGGGCGGGCTCCGCTTTGGACACCAGCGCCCACTCCACCCGCCGGTCGGCAAAGCCCGGCACCCGGATATGCAGCCCGCAGGCGTCCACCTCGATTTTGGCCCCGTCCTCCGGAATGACGGAGAGCTGGGCGAACACCAGCCCGCCCAGGGTGTCCGATTCCTCCTCCTCGGGGAACTGGATGTCCAGGGCCTCCGCCACCTGCTCCAGGTCGCAGCCGCCGGAGATCTTCCACACCCCCGGCTCCACCTGTTCGATCTCCTTTTCCTCCGGGGAGTCGAACTCGTCGTAGATATTGCCCACGATCTCCTCCAGCAGATCCTCCATGGTCACCAGCCCCGAGGTGCCGCCGTACTCGTCCACCACGATGGCCATATGTACCTTTTTGCTCTGCATATCCCGGAACAGCACGTCGGTGCGCACCGATTCCGGCACGAAGTAGGCGGGGCGGATCAGCTCCGTGAGGGGCCTGGGCACGTCCTCCTGGGCGTTCAGCAGGAAGTCCCGGGTGTTGAGTATGCCCACAATGTCGTCCGCGTCCTCCCGGTACACCGGGAACCGGGAGCGGCCGGAGGCGAGGATGGCGCTGAGCACCTCCTCACTGGTGTCCTCCACCCACACCATCACCATGTCGGTGCGATGGATCATCACGTCCTCGGCGGTGGTGTTGTTGAACTCAAAGATGTTCTCGATGAGCTCCTTTTCCGACGCCTCAATGGCGCCCCGCTCCTCGCCCAGGTCCACCATCATGCGGATCTCGTCCTCGCTCACGTCCTCCGCGTCCGCCTTGGGGTCGATGCCCAGCAGCCGCAGCACGCCGTTGGTGGACTTGGACAGCAGCCAGATCACCGGCCGGAACACCGCCGCCACCGCGGACACCACGCCCACGGTGAACCGGGCCACCCCCTCGGTTTTTTTCATGGCGATGCGCTTGGGCACCAGCTCGCCCAGCACCAGGCTGAAATAGGACAGCACCACGGTGATCAGCACCACCATCAAGTTGTTGAGGGCGGCGGGGGAGAGGGCGGTGACGCCCAGGTCGTCCACCAGCCACTTCACCAGCGGGTCGGAGAAGCTGTCCGCCGCGAAGGCGGAGGACAGGAACCCGGCCAGGGTGATGGCGATCTGGATGGCGGACAGGAAGTGGTCGGGGGCCTGGGTGAGGGCCAGGAGGCGGGCGGCCTTTTTATCCCCCTCCTCGGCCTGTCTGCGCAGTTTGGTCTCGGACAGGGAGATGACGGCGATCTCGGCGGCGGCGAAGAAGGCGTTGATCAGGATCAGGACGATCAGGATGATCAGCTTCGGTAATAACGGGTCATCGGGCAAGATGGATAACCTCCTATTGAAACAGCGGTCTGTTGGAATTGCCGCCCCATTCTATGCGGCGCAGACCCTAATAGATTACAGTATATCAGCTTTTCGGGAAAAAGCAAGGGCCGCCCTTGCGGACGGCCCAGAAAAAGCCTGTGAATACAGGTCCTCAGTCCAGCAGCTTCAGCAGCTCCGCCTTGGGCCGGGCGCCCACCGCCTTGTTGGCGATCTCGCCGCCCTTGAACACCAGCAGGGTGGGGATACTCATCACACCGAACCGGGCGGCCAGCTCGTTCTGGTCGTCCACGTTCACCTTGCCAACCACAATGTCGTCCCGCTCCCCGGCGATCTCGTCCACGATGGGGGACACCATGCGGCAGGGGCCGCACCACTCGGCCCAGAAGTCCAGCAGCACGGGCTTGTCGGACTGGAGGACGACCTCGTCAAAGTTCTCCTTGGTAATGGTCTGTACGGACATGGCTGCATTTCTCCTTTACGTTAATTGAATTTATAGATCTTCCGGGCCAGGCGGTACAGGCCCACGGACAGCTTGCGCCCCTGGTAGCCGGGGATGTTGGTGCCCACGTTGGTGGCCTTGTAGCGGCAGCGGCGGTAGAGGGCGGCGTCCTTCTGCCGCAGGTATTCCCAGAGCTCGGTGCGCAGGCCCAGGGACTGGGGGGTGTTGGCGATCACCGAGAAGATGGACGAGATGGACATCATCATGGACAGGTAGTTCAGCATATACCGGCCCAGCTTGGGCTGGGTGGACTTGATGGCCATCACGTCGTGGGCGGCGATCATCTGCTTGGTCACCCGCACCTGCTGGTCGATGCGCCCCGCCATCACCGCCTCGTTGACGCTCTGGTCCGCCCGGCCGATGAAGTAGCGGTACAGGTCCAGATCCATGTAGTACAGCGTCTTGACGAAGGGCAGGGGCTGGTAGACGAAGATATTGTCCACATAGAAGGTGTGCTTGGGCAGCTCCAGCCCGCAGTCCCGGAGGAGCTGGGTGCGGTAGATCACCGAGTGCATGAGGAGGTACTGGGAGGTTCGGAAGTGGCGGATGGAGTCCCAGGTGAAGATCTGGCCCACGGGGAATACGTTCTTATAGCCCATCACCTTCCGGGTGTTGTCCTCCACGTGCTCGTAGACGTAGTTGGCGATGAACAGGTCTACCGGGGCGGGCATGGCGGAAAACTCCCGCAGCTTTGCCATCACCTGCCCCAGCGCTTCGGTGTCCAGCCAGTCGTCGGAATCCACCACCTTATAATAGAGGCCCCTGGCGTGGCGGATGCCCTGGTTCACGCCCTCGCCGTGTCCGCCGTTCTCCTGGTGGATGGCCCGGATGATATCGGGGTATTTCTCCGCCCACTGGTCGCACTTGGCGGGGGTGTCGTCTTTCGTGGAGCCGTCGTCCACCAGGATGATCTCCGCGTCCTCCCCGGCGGCCAGCAGGGTCTCAATACAGTGATCCATGTAGCCGGCGGAGTTGTAGCAGGGGACGGCGAAGGTGATCAGTTTGTCCATTGGTGCTTCTCTCCTATCTAAGTATGGCCCCGGACGGCTCAAATCATGCCGTCCGTCAGGGCCAGGGCCTTTGCGGCGATGGCGTCCATGTTATAGTATTTGTATTCCGCCAGACGGCCCAGCAGGTACAGGTTGGGGAAGTTATCCGCCTCTGTTTTATATTGGGCGTACAGGGCGTTATTCTCCGGGTTGATGATGGCGTAGTAGGGGATCTCGCCCCCGGCCCCGGTGTAGGCCCGGGAATACTCCTTCATGATGGTGGTGGCGCCGGGCAGCTCCTGCCCGGTGAGGTGCTTGAACTCGGTGATCCGGGTGTAATCCTCGTCCACGGTATAATTCACGGTGCCGTGGCTCTGGAAAAAGTCCCGATCCAGCGTCTCAAACTGGAAGTCCAGCGTGCGGTAGGGCAGGGGCCCGAACCGGAACCCGAACAGCTCGTCCGCCTGCCCGGTGTAGATCACGGGGCCGTCAAACGCTTCGCCGTCCAGCTTGATCACGCCGTCCGCCAGCTCCAGCCGATTCAAAGCGTCCGTCTCCAGCTCCACGGTGATGTTGGGGTGATCCAGCATCCGCTCAAACATGGGGGTATAGCCCTCCAGGGGCATCCCCTGATAGGCGTCTTGGAAATACCGGCCATCCCTGGACAGGCGCACCGGCACCCGGGCGGTGGTGTTGGGGTCGATGTCCTCCGGCTTCTGCCCCCACTGCTTCATGGTGTAGTGGACGAATACGTGCTCATACACATAGTCCGCGATGGCGGCGATCTCCGGGTCGGGGTTCTGCCGCAGCTCCAGGATGGTAACCTGGCTCTGGGCGGGGTAGGCGTCCAGCAGCTTTTGACCCAGCCGCTTCCCCTCCTCCATGCCGAAGGCGTTCTTCATGGAGTCCAGGTTGAAGGGGACGGGGAAGAAGAAGCGCCCGTCCGTGGTCTTGTGGGCCGGCACCACCTCGGGATTATCCCGGGGCAGGTTGGCGATCACCCGGTGCTGGTAACGCCGCCATTTGGTGAACCGGGACAGGTAGTCGAACACCCGCCTGTCGTTGGTGTGGAAGATATGGGGGCCGTACTGGTGGATCAGCACCCCGGCTGCGTCGGGGCAGTCGTAGGCGTTGCCGGCCACGTGGGGGCGGCGCTCCAGCACCAGCACCCGTTTGCCAACCTCCTCGGCTAAGCGCCGGGCGGCGATGGCCCCGGCGTAGCCCGTGCCCACCACCAGCGCGTCATACTGCTTCAAATTCATCCCAGCTTTCTGTTCCGGATGGGCGGGGGCCCGTCCGCCTTAGTTTGCCAAAAGATAGTATAATTATAACATACCCGGCCCGCCGTGGGAAGGGCGAGTTTTTTAAGACTTGCGAAAGAAAAAGGGCCGCGGTACCTCTGCCCGCGGCCCCGTTATGAATTTGATCGGCTCAGTACGCCGCCACAATGCCCCCGGAGTTGGCATAGAAGGAGCTGATCCCCCGGGTCTCCTCAATGCGCACATCGGCGAAGTCGCAGGTCTTGAAGGCCAGCGCACGCAGGTACTCCGCCCGCTCCCGGCAGAGGCAGTGGGAGATGCACAAGAGCTGCCCCTGGTGGTGTTCGTCCGCCGCCATGATGGCGCACAGCTTGTTCAGCGCCTGCTTGATGGACAACGCCTGCCCGTGGCGCATGATCTCCCCCTGGGGGGTGGAGCCCATCACCAGCTTCACCCGCAGCGCCCCCGTGACCAGGGACTGCACCCGGGTGAGCCGTCCCGCCTTGCGCAGCACGTCCAGGTTTTCCAGCACAAACAGGGTGTTCATTTTGGCGATGCGGCGGTCCATCTCCGCCACCACCTCATCGAAGGGCATCCCGGAGGAGGCCAGCCTGGACAGGGTGAGGGCGATGTGGGTCTCCCCTGCGGAGGCGGAGCAGGAGTTGAATACGTGGATGTTCCGATCCGGGTGCTCCTCCCGGAAGATCTGGGCGGCCTGCCACGCGCTGTTGTGGGAGC
>CASTQR010000136.1 GCA_949451265.1 uncultured Eubacteriales bacterium
GCGGCAGATAATTTAGATGTGGACAGAGATTTCCCCAAAATCGCGGGCGTTCGGGAAGGGCTGCACCAGTATTATGAGATAGAGCAGACCACCGATTTGTGGTCGCTCAATTCCGGCAGGGTGCAGCAAAAGCTGGGCGTCAACCGGAAGAAGCTCCCGAATAAGACGCCTGTTTCCTTTGCTGTGATCGACAACAGCCATCTGACCGGACACGGCATCCGCTACCTCTGTGCCCTGTCCAAGGAATTTGTACTGATTACCTCCAATCCGGAGCATCCTGCGTTTCAGGCGGATGAGGACAATCTTCATATCATCTGTCAAAGCAAGCTGTCCTTGCCTGACGCACTTGCAAGGCTCAAGTCGGAATTTGGCTGCCAGAGACTCACCATACAAAGCGGCGGCACATTAAATGGGCTGTTCCTTCGGGAAAAACTGTTTGATTATATTGACATTGTGATCGCCCCCATTTTAATCGGCGGCAAGGATACCGCCACACTGATTGACGGGGCGTCCCTGCTGTCAGAAGGCGAACTGCCCCAGTTAGGCGTGCTGAAATTGCAGCAATCCACGGTCCTGAAAAACTCCTATCTCAGATTGCGTTATCAGGTGGTCCGCTGACGGCTTTCCATCCGCCCCAAAAGCGTCATATAATCAACCCACAATAGACAGGGCAAGGCAAACCCATTGCGGTCTGCCTTGCCCTTAATCTTAATTTCTTTGTCGCCTTGTCCTTGCGGGGCTTTTCTATCGTTATCCGTTGGGCTGGTTCACCACGCCCACAAACAGCGGCAGGTTCCCCTCCCCGGTGATGGCGAACAGGAAGGGCCGGTCCAGGGTGAAGTCCACCACCTCGTCCGGGGGCAGCGCATCCCCCACCAGCATCAGGTCCACATAGGACGCGGCGGTACAGCCCTCCTCATCGATCGTCACCCGGGCGGCGTGGCGGGCCTCGCTGAGATACACCGGGCCGTCGAGCTCCACCCCCAGCGGGGTGAAGTCGGACGCGTCCCTGTCAAACACATCGGTGACGCCCAGCGCTTTCAGCGCGCCGCTCAGATCCAGATCCGACGACACGTCGAACTTGGGCAGGGACAGGTTGACGCGCAGGTATTCCTGGCCGGGCCAGCCGGGGATGGTTTCCCCCGTCTCGTTGTCATAGCCTTCGTACTTTTGGGCCGTGATGAACTCCATGGCCTCGCCGCTGGCCATCAGGCCGTCCACCGTGTACCCCTCGTCGGGGAGAATCAGCCACATACTATACTCCCACACCTGGAAGCCCAGGGACACCGCCCCGAAATGCTCCCCCCGGAAGTAAGTGCCATGAACCTCCTCACGGTTCATATACTCCGCCTCCACATCCCCGGACGGGGCATGGAACACGCCCTGGGTGTTCTGCTCCGGGTCAAAGGGGTCGCTCCAGGAGCCCTTGAAATAGAGGGTGGACACCAGCCCCAGCACCGTATCCGGGTCAAAGGACAGCCCCTCCGCCTGCCGGGCCAGCTCTCCGCCGGTCATAGCGTTGATCCAGCTGCGCAGGGCCTGGTTATACTCCTCCGCCCCCATTTTCCCGGAAAAGGCGGAGGCGTGGTAGACCTCGGCCAGTGTGTCCAGCGTTTCCTGGTTATAGCTGACGCCGTCCCTCAGCCACAGGGAACCGGCCATGGTGGAGATACCCAGCTCATCCTCCAGGTAATAGGTCTGCCACAGGGCGGCGGCATCCTCCCGCAGGGCCTCCATGGAGTCCGCCTCCAGCAGGTCCACGATCTGCTGACGGCTCTCCCCGTCCGCGCTCTCCGCCAGCATGGCCAGCGCCATATAGACGTTCAGCGGGGAATAGACCAGATTATCCTCCCCGGCCTGGGAAAAAAGCTGTACCGCCGACCGGGACAAAAACCCGTTCAGGTCCCCGTCAAACTTCGCCTCGCTCCCGTCCGCCGGGAACGCCTCGGACAGCGCAAAGGGCTGTGCGTCTGGGGGCAGGCCGGCGCTCCGGCCTCTCCCGGTATTCCCCGGCCCCTCAATATCCTCCGGCACGTCGTTGTTGATCAGCGCCATTGGCTCCGCCGACTCGTCAGGGATGTCGTCAGGCATCCCCACCCCCAGCCGCAGGGCCGCGCCGCCGATAACGGCAAGCACCAGCACCGCCGCCGCCGCGCCCATCCAACGGATGTTGGAGCGCGTTCCCCCGGGCCGCGCCGCCCGTTTCTTTACTTCCTCGGGGACGTGTATCCCCTCGTTTGCCTTTTGATAGCGGTTCATAGCGCCACCTCCTCAAGCATATCCCGCAGGAGGTCCCGTCCCCGGCTGAGCTGGGACTTGACGGTGCCCTCCGGCAGTTGGAGCGTCTGGGCCATTTCGGACACGGACAGGCCCTCGAAATAGTGCAGGTGGATGACGGCCCGGTACTTGGCGGGCAGGGAGAGCACCGCGCTGTACACCTCGCGGTAGTCGTCCTCCACCCCCACCTCCTCGGCGGTCTCCAGGGGCACCACGCGCTTGCGCCACGGCGAGGCCAGCAGGCTCTTGCACCGGTTCAGGGTGCAGCGGATGAGCCACGCCTTGCGGTACTCGTCGTTGTGGAATTTCTCCTCGTGGCGGAAATAGCGCAGAAACACCTCCTGGAACACATCCTCGGCGTCCGGGACGCTGGCGGTGCGGGCCAGGGCCAGCCTGTATACCATGTCGCCCCAGCGGTTCACAATCTGGGTGCGCTGTTCCTCGGTGAGGGCCATGGCCCCGCCTCCTTTCCTGTCGGCGCGCCCCGGCCGCGGCGCGCGCTCCTGCTTTCACTTAGAATACCCTGGGAGGGGCAAAATGGTTGAGTTTCGGGCAAAAATTCGCAAAAGCATTCCCCCCTTCCAGGGGGAAGGCCAAGGGCACGAAAGCCCCCGGCACGCCGCCGGGGGCTTCTTCGCTTACTGCTGCCCGCCGCCGGGCTTGCGCCGGTGATGGGGTCGGTAGTGCCGCTTGCGGTTCTGGCTCTGCCCCTGTCCCCCCTTGGCCTCCACGGCCTGGGCGGCGGTGAGGGGGACTTCCTTCCAGGGGGCGGCCTTCTGCCCCTGCCGGGGCTGCTGGGGCTTGTCCTGCCGGGGCTGGCCCTGCTGCTGGGCGGGGCGGTTCTGCCCGCCGCCCCGGTTCCGGCGGCTGGCGGGGCGCTGCTGGCCGCCGGACTGCCGCTGGGCGCCGTCCCCCAGGTAGCGGTCCAGCACCTCCCCCAGGTCGGCGGGGGCCTCCGCCCCCTTCCTGCCGGAGCGCACCCGCTCGCCCTCGTCGGTGCGCAGCTTCTCCAGCTCCGCCCTGGGCGGGGCGGTATAGCCCTCGGGCCGCTTGCCCTTGCCGGAGCGCACCACCCGGATCTCGCTGGTGAGGTAGGGCTTGGGGGGCTGGTCGGTGGCGTCCTCCAGCCGCACCTTCACCTGCTCCTTGAGGACGTTGACGGAGGCCACCGTCCCCGCCCCATCGGGGCACTCCACAAAGGAGTCCTGCTTGGGGCACCGCTTCACCGCGTCCTCATAGGCCCCCTGCTCGTACTTGAGACAGCACATCAGCCGCCCGCAGGTGCCCGAGATCTTGGTGGGGTTCAGGGACAGGTTCTGGGTTTTCGCCATCTTGATGGACACGGGCTGGAACTCGTTGAGGAACTGGGAGCAGCAGAAGGGCTTGCCGCAGATGCCGAAGCCCCCCAGCATCCGGGCCTCGTCCCGCACGCCGATCTGCCGCAGCTCGATCCGGGCCCGGAAGATGCCCGCCAGATCCTTCACCAGGGCCCGGAAGTCCACCCGCCCGTCGGAGGTGAAGAAGAAGATGATCTTCCCCCCGTCGAAGCTGTACTCCACCTGCACCAGCTTCATGTCCAGCCCGTGGCGCTCCACCAGCTGCTGGCAGATCCGCAGGGCCTCCTTCTCCCGGCCCCGGTTGTCCCGCACCTGCTTCTCGTCCTTTTCCGTGGCCAGGCGCACCAGGGGGCGCAGGGGCTGCACCACCGCCTCGTCCTCCACCAGGGCGTTGCGGCGCACGCAGGTGCCGTATTCCACGCCCTTGCCCGTCTCCACAATCACACCCTGGCCCTCGGCCACCTCCTGGCCCGCGGGGTCGAAATAGTATTGCTTGCCGCCCGGCCGGAACCGGACGCTGATGATCTCCGTCATATGGGGTATCCTCCGTCTGTATAAAAATGCTTGCGCTTTAGAACAACCGGGTCATGAGCCGTCCCAGGGTGTGCCCCGCGCCGGGGCGGTACACCGCGTTCTCCCGGGCGGTTTTCAGGGCTTGGAGCACCCTGGCCCCCCGCCGGGGATCTTCCGCCAGCCGCCGGGAGACGGCGTTCTCCGTCTCCAGCAGCAGGGCGGACAGCTCCTCCGCCTTGGGCTTGGAGAGCTCCAGCTCCACCAGGGCCTGGGCGCAGGCCAGTTCATCCCCCGCCAGCAGCAGCTCCGCCAGCCCCTGGGCCCGGGCCAGCAGCTCGGGGCTGGGGGAGGCCTCCTCCGGGGGCAGGGCCAGCAGCTCGCACCTCGACCGCACCGTGTCCAGCAGCTTCCCCGGCTTGCCGGTGGACAACAGGAAGGCGGCGTAGGCCGGGCCCTCCTCCAGCACCTTCAGCAGGGCGTTCTGGGCGGCGGGGTTCATGGCGTCCGCCGGGTCGATGACGTAGACCTTCCGCTTTCCCTCGTTGGGCCGGATGTAGGCGTCCGCCCGGAGCGCGCGGATCTGGTCTACGCTGATCTCCGCCTTGTCCGGGGGCGGGGCGGTGCGGGACAGGTCGGGGTGGGCGCCCTTTCCCACCTTCCGGCAGGCCCGGCACATTCCGCAGGGGGGCCTGTCCCCCTGGCACAGGTAGGCCGCCGCCAGCCGGTTGGCAAAAGCGGCCCTGCTGTCCCCGCTGCCCCCGGTAATGAGGTAGGCGTGGGACAGGGGGGTTGGAAGCTCTATCATAGCCGCTCGAACCGCTCCACGTCCACCACGAACACGGTGGCCCCGCCCAC
>CASTQR010000137.1 GCA_949451265.1 uncultured Eubacteriales bacterium
AGGGGATGTAGAACTCCTCCCCCCGGCCGAAGAGGCCGAAGAACCGGCAGGGCCCCGGCACGATCAGCGCCGCCACCCGGCCCTCCGGCAGCATCACCTCCACATCCCCCACAAAGCCCAGCCGGCAGCCGTCGCAGATGTTGATGACCTCCTTATAGCGAAGCTCCACCATCCTGCACTGCATGGTCATCACCTCCGCAAGAGTGTATGAGGGGGAGGGGAAGTCCTATGTGCATCAAAAAAGTGGCGAAGCCACTTTTTTGAGCAGGTTTTCACTCCGCTCTGCGCCTCGCTGTACGCCTTTGGCGTACAGCTCGACGCTCGCTCCGTGGAAAGTGTTTTTCCCCGTGGGCCAGCCTGGGGCTGGCCTTAGGGCTGGGGCCGCTGAAGGCGGCCTAACGTCACGTACACGCCGCGAGAAAAACGATCTGAATTTATTTCGCGCCTGCGGGCGTGAAACTCCTGCGGAGGGCTTTTTTGATAGTCAGGGGGGCGGGCAGGGCCCGCCCCCCTGATGGCTCCGGGATGGCGCTACCGCGCCGCATGGGTGAGCCAGCGGCCCCGCAGCAGGCGGATGAGGAAGATGACGCCGGTGACGCACAGCTCCACGCACATGGCCAGCCACACGCCAGCCAATCCGATCCGGGGGGCCAGGAAGGCGGCCATGGTCAGCCGCACCCCCCACATGCTCACCAGATTCATCACGCAGGGCACCAGGGTGTCCCCCGCCCCCCGCAGGGCCCCCGCCGCCACGATGGATGCGGCGAACAGCGGCTCCGCAAAGGCCTCGATGCGCAGCACATAGGCCCCCAGCTCCCGGATGGCCGGGTCCGGGGTCAGCAGGGTGAACATCCAGGGCGCGGCCAGGAACATGACAACGCCCATGCAGCTCATCACCGCCACCCCCAGGGCCGTGCTCAGCCGGGCGAACCGCTTGGCCAGATCCAGCCGCTGGGCCCCGATGCTCTGGCCCACCAGGGTGGTGGCGGCGGAGCCGATGCCGTAGCCGGGCATGTAGCAGAAGCCCTCCGCCGTCACGGCCAGGGAGTTGGCCGCCACCGCCACCGTGCCCAGGGGGGCCACGATCCGGGTGCTGACGATCTGGGCCCCGCTGAGGATGACCCGCTCCAGGGCCAGGGGCAGGGAGAGCCGGGCCGCCGTGCGCAGGCAGCTGCGCTCAAACCGCCAGGGCACCCCCCGCTCCAGCCGCAGCGCAGGGGAGCGGAAGCACAGGAAAAAGAGCATGAGAAGGGCCGTGACCACCTCGGCGGCGGCGGTGCCCAGGGCAGCCCCCGCCACCCCCAGCCCGGCCCCGGGCAGGGCCCAGGGCCCCAGGGTCACGGTCCGGGCGGGGAAGATGAGCAGGGTGTTGAACACCACGTCCAGGGTGCACAGCAGGATGTTCAGGGCGCTGGGGGTGCGCATGTCCCCGCTGCACTGGAGCATGCCGCCGGCGGTCTGCCGCAGCAGCACAAAGGGCAGGGCGCAGGCGTAGATGAAAAAGTACCGGGAGCTGTCCGGGCACACGTCCGCCGCGCCCCCCAGCCAGCGGGGCAGTCCGCCGCTGATGAACACGCCCGCCAGGGACAGGAGCGCGCCCCACAGCAGGGCCGCCATGAGACCCTGGCGCACCACGCTCTGGGCCTCCGCCCGGCGGCCGCCGCCGATGAGATGGGCGATCTGCACGGAGAAGCCCGTCACCATGGCGATGCACAGCCCGCCAAAGAGCCAGGTGGTGCTGGCCACCAGACCGATGGCCGCCGTGGCGTTGGCCCCCAGGGAGCCCACCATGGCGGAGTCGATGTAGTTCATGGCCGTGGAGCTTACCTCCGCCAGAATGGCCGGCACGCTCAGCCGCAGCACCAGGGCCATCTGCTCGGCCAGGGTGGGCGCGGCCTCGGGCCCCAGCCACCGGCTCCAATCCAGTTCCTTTGTCATATGCCCTCGCCTCCTTTGGGTTGATCTCGCCCCAGTATACCAGCGGAAGCGGTCCGTGGCAAGGGATTTTTCAAATTTTGTCCACTTCTGGAGGACACAGGCGGAATCCGGGGAAATATCTCTCCGCAAACCCCACCCGCTCCGCCTGAAAGGCCCGGCCCCGGAGGTAGTTGAGGGGCCCGGCGTCCGTGGGGAAGTCGAAGCGGAGATAGCAGCTGTACAGGGCCTGCCGGGTCTCCCCGTACCGGCGGTTGACCTCCCCCCGGCCGTACTTGCCGTCCCCCAGCAGGGGGTGGCCCGCGTCGGCGAAGCAGGCCCGGATCTGGTGGGTCCGGCCGGTGAACAGCTCCGCCTCCACTAGGCTCAGCTCCCCCCGGACCTGGAGGGTGCGGTAGCCGGTGACGGCGGACTTGCCCCCGGGCACCGGCCGGCGGTAGACCGCAACCTGCTTTTTCCCCTCGTCCTTCACCAGAAACCGCTCCAGCCGCCCCTGGGCCGGATCCATCCGGCCCAGGACCGCGCAGAGGTACCGCTTGGTGATCTCCCGGTCCCGGATCTTGGCCGTCAGGACCCGCAGGGCCTCGGCGTTCTTGGCGGCGATGACGATGCCCCCGGTGTTCCGGTCAATGCGGTTGCACAGGGCCGGGGCAAAGGCGTTCTCCCACCGGGGGTTCCACTCCCGCTTCTGGTAGAGGTAGGCCTGGATGTGGTTGAGGAGGGTGTTCACCTTCTCCGTCTCGTCGGCGTGGACCACCAGCCCGGGCCGCTTGTCCGCCAGCAGGAGGTTCTCGTCCTCGTAGAGGATGTCCAGCCGGGGCTGAAAGAGGGTGAGAAAGAGGTTGTCCTCCCGGGGCTGGTCAAAAAACTCGTCGTTGATGTACAGGCTCAGCACGTCCCCCTCCGCCAGCCGCTGGTCCCGCTGGCAGCGCTGGCCGTTGCACTTCACCCGCTTGATGCGGATATACTTCTGCATAAGGGCCGGCGGCAGCAGGGGCAGAGCCTTGGACAGAAAGCGGTCCAGCCGCTGGCCCGCGTCGTTTTTTCCGATGGTGAGCTCTCGCATGGCGTTCCTCCCGGATGGTTGATCTCTCTATTGTACCTGCATTTTCCCGGTTTGGCAATCCCCGGGGGCGCTTTTCCCGGAAATCAATTTTCCGAAAAACGCAGTTACCTGTAGGGGCGAGCATCGCTCGCCCGCTTCTTTCGGACCGATGGAGGGTGTCGTTAGAGCGGGCGAGCAATGCTCGCCCCTACAAGAATCCCGCAAGGATCCTTCTTCCGCTGTAAAAATGGATTTCCGGGGGCGCTTTTGGGGGAAAATCCCCGCCCGGCCCGGTCCCTCCCGGCCCGCGACAAAACCTCCATTTTTCCTCCCGTATAATCTTCCGGCCCAGGGGAAGACTGGCAGTGTAAGTTTTCTCAAGGGAGGGCAAGAGCGTGCAGGGCAAGGTGGAAATCTGCGGGGTGAATACCTCCAAATTAAAGGTGCTGCGCAACGAGGAGACCATGGAGCTGCTGCGCCGGACAAAGGAGGGGGACAAGCAGGCCCGGGAGGAGCTTATCAGCGGCAACCTGCGGCTGGTGCTCTCGGTGATCCAGCGGTTCGCCAGCCGGGGGGAGAACGCGGACGATCTCTTCCAGGTGGGCTGCGTGGGGCTCATCAAGGCCATTGACAACTTCGATATCACCCAGCCGGTCCGGTTTTCCACCTACGGCGTGCCCATGATCGTGGGGGAGATTCGCCGCTACCTCCGGGACAACAGCGCCATCCGGGTCAGCCGCAGCATGCGGGACACGGCCTACAAGGTCATGCAGGCCCGGGAACGGCTGATGGCCCAGTCCCAGCGGGAGCCCACGGTGGAGCAGCTGGCGGCGGAGCTGGGCATCCCCCGGGAGGACGTGGTCTTTGCCATGGACGCCATCGTGGACCCGGTGAGCCTCTTTGAGCCCGTGTACTCCGACGGCGGCGACACGGTGTGCGTCATGGACCAGGTGAAGGACGTGAAGAACACGGACGAGCAGTGGCTGGAGCACATCGCCCTCAAGGACGCCCTGGACCGGCTGGGGGAGCGGGAGAAGCACATCCTGGCCCTGCGGTTCTACGAGGGAAAGACCCAGATGGAGGTGTCCGCAGAGGTGGGCATCTCCCAGGCCCAGGTGAGCCGCCTGGAGAAGAACGCCCTGAAGACCATCAAGAAGAATATCTGAATGAAAAGCCCCCGGGCGCGCAGGCGCGCCCGGGGGCTGTGCGTATGTAGGAAACTGTAGGGAAAGAGGCTTACTTCTTGGCCAGATACTCGTCAATGGCCTTGGCGGCAGTCTTGCCCGCGCCCATGGCCAGGATGACCGTGGCCGCGCCGGTGACCGCGTCGCCGCCGGCGTACACCGCCTCGCGGCTGGTGAGGCCCTCCTCGTTGACGATGATGCCGCCCCGCTTGTTGATCTCCAGGCCCTTGGTGGTGGACTTGATGAGGGGGTTGGGGCTGGTGCCCAGCGCCATAATCACGCAGTCCATCTCCATCTCAAACTCGCTGCCCTCCTTGACAATGGGACGGCGGCGGCCGGAGGCGTCGGGCTCGCCCAGCTCCATCTCCACGCACTTCAGGCCGGACACGGAGCCGTTCTTGGGATCCCGCTTGTCCTCGGGATTGTTGTAGCCCAGGATGTCGGTGGGGTTGGTGAGGGTCTTGAAGATGATACCCTCCTCCTTGGCATGCTCC
Organism: uncultured Eubacteriales bacterium; assembly: GCA_949451265.1. The sequence goes on from CASTQR010000137.1 coordinate 4,659, forward strand.
ACCTCCTCGGCACGGGCGGGGAGCTCGGCCTCGGACCGGCGGTAGACGATGTACACGTCCGCGCCCAGACGGCGGGAGCAGCGGGCCGCGTCCATGGCCACGTTGCCGCCGCCCACCACGGCCACCTTCTTGCCCTTGAGGGGCATGATGGGGGTGTCGGAGCCGTCCTTGTAGGCCTTCATGAGGTTGATGCGGGTGAGGAACTCGTTGGCGGAGTACACGCCCTTCAGGTTCTCGC
>CASTQR010000138.1 GCA_949451265.1 uncultured Eubacteriales bacterium
CCGTCCATCAGGTCGTAGTACACCGTCCAGTAGTCGGCGTTGGCGCACCACACCCACAGGACGTACTGCACGGCGCTGTCACCGTAGCCGTCCACGTGGGGGGCGGGGGCCGGGTCGTCCAGCACCAGGGGGTGCTCCGCCGCCATCCGGGCCAGCAGGGCGATGACCTTGTCCGGGGCCGCGTCGTAGGAGGCGGACACCTTCAGATCCACCCGGCGGGTGGGCTGGTGGGAGAAGTTGGTGATGTTGGCGGCGACGATGGTGCTGTTGGGCAGCTGCACCAGCTTGTTGTCCGGGGTGGTGAGCTTGGTGTAGAACAGCCCGATCTCGTCCACCGTGCCGGAACAGCCCCCCGCTTCCACGAAGTCGCCCACGGCAAAGGGGTGGGAGGCCAGAAGCTGCATCCCCCCCGCCGCGTTGGACAGGAAGTTTTGCAGGGCCAGGGAGAAGGCCAGGCCCACCACCGACAGCACCGCCACCAGGGAGGTGACCTCAATGTTCAGGCAGCCCAGCACGATGATGACGGTGACAAACCACAGCCCCGCCTTCAGCAGCGTCCGCAGCAGCTTCCGCAGGGGCTCGTCCAGCTTGGAGCGGCCCAGGGCCCGGTCCGCCAGCTTCAACAGTACCTTCATGGCCGCCAGACAGGCCGCCGCCACCAGCACGGCGTTAAAAACACTGCTGGCGGTGATATTTTTCACGCTGTCCCACAGCCCCTCGGCGGTCTCCTCCGGCAAAACGGTGGTCAGAGATTCCGGCATAGCCACGCCCCCTTTCTCTCCGGGTCGTTTTTTCCATTATATCACGGTTTTTCCGGCCGCGCAAGCTGGCCCAGCAGGGCGCTCCCCTCCACGCCGGACACGTCCACCCAGCGGAGCTGGTTGTGGAGGGCTGCCGCGCTTTTCACCCCCACCTTGCAGTACCGGGTGGTGTGGCCCCACCACAGGCCGTCCTTCTCCTCCTCGAACAGCACCTCCGCCCGCTTCCACTGTCCCAGGTATTGCCGCTCCATCTGGGCGGCGACGGCCGCCACCTCCCTGGCCCGGGCCTCCTTGACGGCGTTGGGGATCTGATCGGGCATGGACGCCGCCGGGGTGCCGGGGCGCTTGGAATAGGGGAAGATGTGCATGGCGGAGAAGGCGCACCGCCGGAGGAAGGCCAGGGTCTGGGCAAACTCCTCCTCCGTCTCGCCGGGGAAGCCCACGATCAGGTCGGTGGTGATCCCCGGCTCGTGGAAGTGCTTTCTCAGCAGCTCCACGCTCTCCAGATACCGGGCGGTATCATACTTCCGGTTCATCCGCTTCAGCGTGGCGTCGCAGCCACTTTGCAGGGACAGGTGGAAGTGGGGGCACAGGTTGGGCAGGGCTGCCGCCCGGAGGCAAAAGTCCTCCGTCACCGTCCGGGGCTCCAGGGAGCCCAGCCGGACGCGGCAGTCCGGCGCGGCGGCGCATACCGCTTCGATCAGGTCAATGAGCCCCTCCCCCGTGTTCAGATCCCGGCCCCAGGACGAGATCTCGATGCCGGTCAGCACGATCTCCCGGTAGCCCTCCACCGCCAGCCGCCGGGCCTCCGCCGCCGCCTCGTCCAGCGGCAGGGAGCGCACCGGCCCCCGGGCGTAGGGGATGACGCAGTAGGCGCAGAAGTTGGCACAGCCGTCCTCCACCTTCAGCATGGCCCGGGTGCGGCCCACCCCGCCCCCGGCGGGCAGGCGCTCGAAGTCCCGGCGCTTCAGGGCCTCGTCCACCGCCACCACCGGGGCGGCCCGCTGCCGGAGCAGGCCCTCCAGCTTGTCCAGGAAGTCCATCCGCCCCGCCGAGCCGGACACCAGATCCACCCCCAGGGCGGACACCGCCGCAGGGTCGGTCTGGGCATAGCAGCCGCAAACCGCCACCACCGCCCCCGGCCCGTTCTTCCGGGCCCGGCGGATGATCCCCCGGCACTTTTTGTCGCTGACGGCGGTGACGGTGCAGGTGTTCACAATGTAGGCATCGGCGGGGCCGTCGAAGTCCGCCAGGGCGTGGCCCCGGCGGATCAGCTCCCGCTCCATGGCCTGGGTCTCCACCTGGTTCACCTTGCAGCCCAGGGTGTAAAAGGCGATCCGCACGGGCGGCGCCCCCTCTCCAAAAAATCAGCGGCCGCCCGGTTGTTCGGGCGGCCGCGCCGAATTACTATGGTATGGTCAGTCGTTCCCGTCCCCAGCCTCCTCCGGCTGGGGCAGGACCTCCACCCGGATCTCCAGCACCCGGTGGTGCTCCGCACGGGTGACGGTCACGTCCAGGTTCTCCCACACGAAATGGTCCCCCGGCTCGGGCACCCGGCCCAGCTCCTCCAGCACCCAGCCGGACACGGTGGCCGCGTCGCACTGGCCGGTGACCTGGAACAGGTCGTACAGATCGTCCAGATCGGCGGAACAGGCGATGAGGTAGCTGCCGTCGGGCTGCTTGCGGAACTCCTCCACCACCTCGTCGTGTTCATCCCAGATCTCGCCCACCAGCTCCTCCACAATGTCCTCCATGGTGAGGATGCCCTCGGTGCCGCCGTACTCGTCCACCACCACCGCCATCTGGGTCTTGGTGCGCTGGAACTGCCGCATGAGGTCGTCGATCTTGGTGCCGGAGGTGATGTGCAGCACCGGGCGGACTAAAGGCTCCAGCTGGGTGCGGCCGTGGAACCGGGCGGAAAACAGGTCCTTCTGGTGCAGCACCCCCACCACGTCGTCGATGCTCTCGTGGTAGACGGGCAGGCGGGAGTAGCCCTCCCCGGCGAACACGGACGCCACCTCCTCCAAAGTGGAGGTGTCCTCCACCGCCACCACGTCCACCCGGGGGGTGAGGATGTCCCCAGCCTCCAGGTTGTCGAAGCGGATGGCGGAGCGGATGAGCTGGCTCTCCTCCTTGTCCAGGCCGCCCTGATCCTCCGCCTCGGCCACGATGGTCACCAGCTCCTCGTCGGTGATGCCCTCCTCCTGCTCCTTGTGGAACAGGAGAGTCAGCAGCTTTTTCCACTGGCCGAACAGGAAGTTCAGCGGCGTCAGCACCGCCATGAACAGCCGCAGCAGCGGCGCGGAGAACATGGCGAAAGCCTCCGGGGACTCCTTGGCCAGGCTCTTGGGGGAGACCTCGCCGAAAATCAGCACCACTACGGTGAGTACGATGGTGGACACCGCCGGGCCGTTCTCCTTCCCCACCAAGTCGATAAACAGCAGGGTGGACAGGGTGGCGGCCACGTTGTTCACGATGTTGTTGCCGATCAGGATGGTGGAGAGCAGCTTGTCGTACTCCTCCGCCAAGGCGAGGGTTTTTTCCGCTTTTTTATCCCCGTTGTCGGCCCGGCTTTTCAGGCGGATGCGGTTGAGGGAGGTAAACGCCGTCTCGGTGGCGGAGAAATACCCCGACATCACCACCATCAGCACCAGTACGGCCAGCAGCAGCATACTATCTGGGTCCATTTGGACAGATCAACTCCTGTTTAAGTACAGATTTACCCCCTTATATAGAAGGTATTGGAAAGATTTATACCATACTTCCCGGCAAAAAGCAAGGGGGCGGAAAAAAAGTTTGCCTCCGGCCCGGCATTTTGCTATAATGGGCCCGATCTTTCAAAGGAGTGATCCCCCATGACCGCCGCCTCCCTGTCCGTCCAGCTCATCCTCATGGTGGCCGTCGGCCTGTTCGCCTGGCGCGCCCATATCGTCTCCGGCGACTTCGACAAGCAGCTCACCGCCCTGCTGATGAAGATCGCCCTGCCCTGCATGATCGTCCGCTCCATGTCCGGGGCCTTCTCCTGGGAGGAACTGAAAAACTGCGGGCGGCTGGTGGTTATCGCCCTGATCCTCTGGGCAATCACCTTCGCCCTGGGGCAGATCGCCTTCCGGCTGCTGGGCCGGGGGGCCTCCGCCCGGATCGCCCGGTTCAGCATGCTCTACACCAACTTCACCTTCGTGGGCATCCCGGTGGTGGAGGCGCTGTACGGCGACACGGGGGTGTTCTACTTCGTGGTGTTCCTGGTGCCCTACCGGATGATCTACTACAGCTCCGCCGAGCCCCTGCTTTCCCCAACCGGGGTGGAGCACCAGGAGCGCACCCTGCCGGAGAAGCTGAAAGGCTGGTTCTCCCCGCCGGTGGTGGCGGTGTTCGCGGGGCTGCTGCTGTACATCACCCAGTGGAAGCTGCCCGCCCCGGTGGCCGGGGTCATCAACTCCCTGGGCTCCTGCGCCTCCCCCTTAGGGATGGTGCTGTGCGGCATCTCCCTGGGGAAGTACGACTTCAAGGCCCTGCTGCGGCCCAGATATCTGTGGACGCCCCTGGTCCGCACCCTGGCCCTCCCCGCCCTCACCCTGGGGCTGTGCCTGCTGGCGGGGCTGGAGGGGGAGCTGGCCCGGGTGGTGGTGATCTTCACCGCCCTGCCGGTGGCCTCCCTGCTGGCGGCGTTCACCATCCAGTACGACCCCAGCCGGGACAGCCAGTTCGAGGCCGCCGCCACCGTGCTGCTGTCCACCCTGCTGTCCGCCTTTACCATCCCCCTGTGGTCGGCGGTGCTGGGCGTCTGCTGGCCATGATTTCCTTTTTCCGGAAGAAACAGAACCATCCGTTGGGGGGAACCAAAGGTTCCCTTGGAATTTTGGGCGAAACGCATACAAACCTCCGATTGATTTTTCCTCGTCACTGTGCTAAACTATGGGATGATCTATCAACGCTTTGAAGCGGGAAAGGACGCCTGTTCATGATCGACCAATGGAACCTCATCATACCCGCCCTCACCGGGGATGAGCCCCGCCGGGCCTATGTCTATGTACCTGACTCCTTCCAGGAGGACCACGACCTGCGCTACCCGGTGCTGTATATGTTCGACGGGCACAACGTCTTTTTCGACGAGGACGCCACCTACG
>CASTQR010000139.1 GCA_949451265.1 uncultured Eubacteriales bacterium
TCTTTTTCGGCGTGGACTACCACTCCCATCTGGGCACCCGCCGGGGCGGCATGATTATCTACGACCGGGAGGACGGCTTCCAGCGGCAAATTCACTCCATCGAGAACACCCCCTTCCGGACCAAGTTTGAGAAGGACCTGGAGAAGTTCCACGGCACCTCCGGCATCGGCTGCATCAGCGACACCGACCCCCAGCCCCTGCTGGTGCGCTCCCACCTGGGAGTGTACGCCATCTCCACCGTGGGCATCATCAACAACGACGAGGAGCTGGTAGACGGGTATTTCAACGGCCACACCCGCCAGTTTATGGCCATGAGTTCCGGCAAGGTAAACGCCTCCGAGCTCACCGCCGCCCTCATCAACCAGAAGGACACCCTGGTGGAGGGCATCCGGTACGCCCAGGAGGTCATCGACGGCTCGTCCACCATCCTCATCCTCACCCCCGACGGCATCGTGGCCGCCCGGGACAAGCTGGGCCGTCTGCCCGTGCTCATCGGGAAGAACGACGAGGGCTGCTGCGTCTCCTTCGAGTCCTTCGCCTGCACCAAGCTGGGCTATGACAACGCCTACGAGCTGGGCCCCGGCGAAATCGTCCGGGTCACGGCGGACGGCTGGGAGACTCTTTCCCCCGCCGGGGATCAGATGCGCATCTGCGCCTTTTTGTGGACCTACTACGGCTACCCCAACTCCAATTACGAGGGGCTGAACGTGGAGGTCATGCGTTGCCGTAACGGCGAGATCATGGCCCGGGACGAGGTGGCCCGGGGCCTGCTGCCCAAGGTTGACTGGGTGGCGGGCGTGCCCGACTCCGGCGTGCCCCACGCCATCGGCTACGCCAACCGCAGCGGCAAGCCCTTTGCCCGGCCTTTCGTGAAGTATACCCCCACCTGGCCCCGGTCCTTTATGCCCGCCAGCCAGGAGGTGCGAAACCAGGTGGCGAAAATGAAGCAGATCCCCGTCCCTGAGCTGATCCAGGGCAAAAAACTGCTCTTTGTGGACGACTCCATCGTCCGGGGCACCCAGCTCCGGGAAACGGTGGACTTCCTGTACGGCGCGGGGGCGGAGGAGGTCCATATGCGCTCCGCCTGTCCGCCTATCATGTACGGCTGCAAGTACCTCAACTTCTCCCGGAGCAATTCCGATATGGAGCTGCTGGCCCGGAGCATCGTCCAGGAACTGGAAGGGGACGAAGGGCAGGAGCATCTGGAGGAGTACTCTGACGGCACCACCGAGCGGGGCCAGTGCATGCTCAAGGCCATCTGCGAAAAGATGGGCTTCGACTCCCTGGGCTACCAGTCCCTGGACGGCCTGCTGGAGGCTATCGGCATCGACCGGGACAAGATTTGCACCTACTGCTGGACAGGAAAAGAATAACAGACAAGGAGAGGGAAATTATGATCGAATCCAGATGCGGCATCCTGTGCGGCCAGTGCCCCTACCGGGAGCAGACGGGCTGCGCCGGCTGCGTCAACATTGACAAACCTTTCTGGGGGGATGCCTGCCCCGTCAAATCCTGCGCCGAGGGCAAACAACACGCCCACTGCGGCTGGTGCGGGTCCTTCCCCTGCGATCTGCTCAAGCAGTTCGCCTACGACGAGAAACAGGGCGACGGCGGCAAGCGTATCGAGCAGTGCGCAAACTGGAGGGACAAGCTGGTATGAATAACTCCCATTCCGCGTCCTACGCCGCCGCCGGCGTGGACATTGAGGCCGGGTACAAGGGCGTACAGCTTATGAAGGAGCATGTGGCCCGCACCATGATCCCCGGCGTGGTCAGCGGCATCGGCGGCTTCGGCGGGCTGTTCGCCCCCGACCTGTCCGGTATGGAGGAGCCCATCCTGGTGTCCGGCACCGACGGCGTGGGCACCAAAATCCGGGTGGCCCAGTTGCTGGATAAGCACGACACCATCGGCATCGACTGCGTGGCCATGTGTGTCAACGACATTGTGTGTTGCGGCGCCAAGCCCCTGTTCTTCCTGGACTACATCGCCATCGGCAAGAACGAGCCGGAGAAGGTGGCCTCCATCGTGCGGGGCGTGGCGGAGGGTTGCGTCCAGGCGGGCTGCGCCCTCATCGGCGGCGAAACCGCTGAGCATCCCGGCGTGATGAACCCTGACGATTACGATTTGGCGGGTTTTTCCGTGGGCGTCGTGGACAAGGCGAAGATGATCGACAACAGCAAGATGAAGGCCGGGGACGTGATCCTGGGCCTTGCCTCCACGGGGCTGCATTCCAACGGCTTCTCCCTGGTGCGCAAGGTGTTCGATATTGAGCGCGCCGACCTGTCCAAGCCCCTGGACGAGCTGGAAGGGAAATCCCTGGGGGAGGAGCTGCTCTCCCCCACCAAAATTTACGTCAAACCCGTGCTGGCCGCCATTCAGGCCGCCCGGGTGCACGGCGTCAGCCACATCACCGGCGGCGGCTTTTACGAAAATATCCCCCGCTGCCTGCCCCAGGGACTCAGCGCCAAAATCGACAAATCCGCCCTCAATATCCCCCCCATCTTCTCCCTGCTCCAGGATAAGGGCGGCATCCCGGAACGGGACATGTTCAACACCTTCAATATGGGCGTGGGCATGGCGCTCATTGTGGACAAGGAGGACGTGGTCAAGGCCGTCACCGCCCTGGACGCCGCAGGGCAGAGCGCCCGGGTCATCGGCGAGGTGGTCTCCGGCGGCGACGGCGTGGAGCTGTTATGAGGAGCAAGCGTATCGCCGTACTGGTGTCCGGCGGCGGGACCAACCTGCAAGCCCTCATCGACGCCCAGCGCCGGGGGGACATCATCAACGGAGAGATTGCCGCCGTCATCGCCTCCAAGCCGGGCGTTTACGCCCTGGAGCGGGCCAAGCGGGCGGGCATCCCAGGCTATGTGGTGGCCCGGAAGGACTATCCCTCCAGCCAGGCCATGACCGCCGCCCTGGTGGACAAGCTGAAAAGCCTGGACATCGACCTGGTGGTGCTGGCCGGGTTCATGGTCATCCTCACGGAGGAGATGGTGAGGGCCTATCCCAACGCCATTTTGAACGTCCACCCCGCCCTGATCCCATCCTTCTGCGGGGAGGGGTACTATGGCCTCCACGTCCACGAGCGGGCGCTGGAATACGGGGTGAAGGTATCCGGGGCCACCGTCCATTTCGTCAGCGAGGAGTGCGACGGCGGGCCCATTGTCCTGCAAAAGGCGGTGGCTGTAGAGGAAAACGACACCCCGGAGACCCTCCAGCGCCGCATCATGGAGCAGGCGGAGTGGGTCGTCCTGCCCCGGGCGGTGTCCCTGTTCTGCCAGGGGCGCTTGAAGGTGGAGGGCCGCACCGTCCGGATTTTGAAGCCGCTGAATCTTTCAAAGGAGTGTCTGCAATGATCGATTTGACCGAGTATTTACAGAATAACCCCTATCCCGGCCGGGGCATTATGGTCGGCCGCTCCGCCGACAACAAGAGCGCCGTCATCGCCTATTTCATCATGGGCCGCAGCGAGAACAGCCGCAACCGGGTCTTTGAGGAGACGGACGACGGCATCCGCACCAAGGCATTTGACGAGTCCAAAATGACCGACCCCTCCCTCATCATCTACCACCCCGTGCGAAAGATGGGCAACGGCGTCACCATTGTCACCAACGGCGACCAGACCGACACCATCCGGGACAACATTTTGCAGGGCCATTGCTACCGCCACGCCCTGAACACCCGCACCTTCGAGCCGGACGGCCCCAACTACACCCCCCGCATTTCCGGCGTGGTGAAGCCCAACGGCTCCTATGACCTGTCCATCCTCAAAAGCCTGGACGGCGACCCCTCCTGCGCCTGCCGGTACTTCTACGAGTACGACGCGCCCAAGGCCGGGGTGGGCCACTTCATCCACACCTATGAGAGCGACGGAAATCCCCTGCCCTCCTTCCAGGGCGAACCCCGCCGGGTGGCCGTCACCGCCCCCGACGCGGAGAGCCTGGCGGGCGATTTATGGCTGGCTCTGAACGACGACAACAAGGTGTCGCTGTTCGTGCGGTACATCGACCTGGAGACCGGGGACGACGAGACGTCCATCATCAACAAGCACTGGTAAGAAAAATTAAATTCTGGGAGGTTTGAACATGACCGAACTGGAACTGAAATACGGCTGCAACCCCAACCAAAAGCCCGCCCGCATTTTCATGGAAAACGGCGAGCTGCCCCTGGAGGTCCTCAACGGCAAGCCGGGGTACATCAACTTCATGGACGCGCTGAACTCCTGGCAACTGGTCAAGGCTTTGAAACAGTCCACCGGCCTGCCCGCCGCCGCCTCCTTCAAGCACGTCTCCCCCGCCGGGGCCGCCCTGGGCCTGCCCCTGAGCGATGTGGAGCGGCACATCTACTTTGCCCCCGAGGGAGAGCTGTCCCCCATCGCCTGCGCCTACATTCGGGCCAGGGGGGCGGACCGGCTATGCTCCTTCGGCGACTGGGCGGCCCTGTCCGATGTGTGCGACGCTGACACCGCCGGGTTTCTGGCCCTGGAAGTGTCCGACGGCGTGATCGCCCCCGGCTATACCGATGAGGCGCTGGAAATCCTCAAGGCCAAGCGCAAGGGCGGCTACAACGTGGTCAAAATTGACCCGGACTACACCCCCGCCTCCATCGAACGGCGCAACATCTTCGGCATCACCTTCGAGCAGGGGTACAACGACTTGGCCATCGACGAAAAAATGCTGGAGAACATCGTCACCAAAAACCGCGGCCTGCCCCAGCAGGCCAAGCACGATATGATTTTGTCCCTCATCACGCTGAAGTACACTCAGTCCAACTCGGTGTGCTACGTGAAGGACGGCATGACCATCGGCGTGGGCGCGGGCCAGCAGAGCCGCATCCACTGCACCCG
>CASTQR010000140.1 GCA_949451265.1 uncultured Eubacteriales bacterium
GGCGCGTTCCACGCCGCGGAGGAGGGCTTCGCCTACCCCGTCCTGGTGGGGGAGGAGGCCAAGGTCCGCCCCCTGCTGGAGCGGCTGGGCCTGGACAAGCGGGACTTTGAGCTGGAGCCCGCCCAGCCGGGGGACAACCTGACCCAGAAGGCCATCGACCTCATCAACCAGGGGAAGGGCGATGTCCTCATGCGGGGCAGCATCCAGACCCGGGAGTTCCTCCTGCCCCTGCTGGACAAGCGGAACAGCCTGCGCACCAACCGGCTCATCACCCACATCGACCTGGTGAGTATGCCCGAGTATCCCAAGCTCATCGCCATCGGGGACGTGACCGTCACCGTCCGCCCCACCCTGGCCCAGAAGAAGGACATCCTCCGCAACATGGTGGACACCCTCCGCTACGTGGAGGACGAGAAGCCCAACATCGCCCTGCTGGCCCTGGTGGAGCAGCCCAGCTTCCACATGAACGACACCATCGAGGCCCGGGATCTGGTGAAGGAACACGAGCGCCACCCCATCGCGGACTGCAATCTGGTGGGCCCCATCGCCTACGACCTGATCCTCTCCAAGGAGGCCGCCCGGCTGAAGGGCTACGACAACCCCCTGTGCGGCGAGTTCGACGGCATCGTGGCCCCCTCCCTGCTGGCGGGGAACCTGATCGTGAAGGGCTGGCAGATGCACGCCCACGCCCGCACCTGCGGCGTCATCGTGGGGGCGAAAATCCCCTGCGCCATCACCTCCCGGAGCGACAGCGCCGACGTGGCCTACCTGTCCCTGGCCTTCTGCAACGTGCTGCCCAGGGACTGCCCCTACCTGTAACGGGGCGGCCCCCCGGATTTTTGTGGAGTTTTTCTTCGGAAAACGGTTGACAAATTCCGGTTCCGCCTATAATATAAATAGCGTCCGCTCCACGGGGTCGGGCGCGGCAGTGCATAAAACATTCCTCCCCCGCCGGGGGCGGGGGAGGAATCAAAGAATCAAGGCTGTGAACAGGACGAGTACCCGGCCAACCACCTCTCAGAGAGCCGCCCGCACGGTGCGAGGGCGGCGGGGCGGCCCCGGCGAAGATCCCCTGTGAGTCGCGGATCGAACGCGACTGTCCCAGACAGTTCGCAAGTAGGCCCCGCCGGGTGTGCCCGTTACAGCATACACGAGTGCCGTGTCAAAACACGGAACCGGAGTGGTACCGCAGAGGTTTGCGCCTTTGTCTCCGTTGGGGGACAGGGGCGTTTTATTTTAAGCGGGAAGGGCCAGACGGATGCCAACGGCAAGGGCGATCCGGACAGACGCTTTGCATTCCAGCATGGTGATATCCAGTTCCGCGTTTCGGAACGCTTCCAGGTGGGCCTTCCCCTCATCGGTCAGGTGCTCTTGCAGCCATTGGAGGTGCCGCTCCGCGCAATACGCCGCCTGACGGTATTCTCCCTCCGGGGATATGTGTGGGGACGTATGTTCATCAATCGCCTGCACCAGCATATCAAGGATATCATCCATTTTATTCACGCCCTTATAAACTATACCCGTTCGGGTATGATCATTATACTTCACCCGAACGGGTATGTCAAGGGGGTTTATTATGAAATTAGAAGAAAGAATGAAGGAGCTCCGAATGGAAAGAAATCTTAGCCAAAAAAGGACTGCCGCTGAGCTGGGTATCGGTATTACGACCTATTGCCGGTATGAGCTCGGTATGCGCGAACCAACGGCCTCTCTGCTGTGCCAAATGGCAGATTATTACGATGTCACCACGGACTATCTGCTGGGCCGAAGCGATGACCGCAAGTAGATTCAGAGCGAAACGCAGTTTCGCGGTTCAAGCTCTTTTTCGGTTCCTTTTTCTCTCGAGAAAAAGGAACGCCCGCCCGGCGAGGGCGGCCTAACGAACAACATCTCATGTAAAGGAGAAACCACCATGGACTACAACCAGACCGTCCACCTGCCCAAAACAGATTTCCCTATGCGGGCGGGCCTGCCCAAGCGGGAGCCGGAGCTGCTGAACCCGGATTGGGCCAAGATCACCTATCGGAAGCTGATGGACAAGAACCTGGGCAAGCCCCGGTTCGTCCTCCATGACGGCCCCCCCTACGCCAACGGCAATATCCACATCGGCACCGCCATGAACAAGATCCTGAAGGATATCATCGTCAAGTACAAGAACATGACGGGGTATCAAGCGCCCTATGTCCCCGGCTGGGACACCCACGGCCTGCCCATCGAGACCGCCGTCCTCAAGGATAAGAAGGTCAAGCGGGAGGACATGACCGTCCCCGAGTTCCGGGACAAGTGCAAGGAGTTCGCCACCCAGTATATCGACAAGATGACCGGCCAGTTCCAGCGCCTGGGCGTGCTGGGCGAGTGGGACAACCCCTATATCACCCTCCTGCCCGAGTTCGAGGCCAAGCAGATCGAGGTATTCGGCAAGATGGCCGAGAAGGGCCTCATCTACAAGGGCATGAAGTCCGTCTACTGGTGCCCCCATGACCAGACCGCCCTGGCCGAGGCCGAAATCGACTATCAGGACGACCCCTGCACCACCATCTTCGTGAAATTCCCCGTGAAGGACGACAAGGGGAAGCTGGGCCAGTACTGCGATTTGTCCAAGCTGTTCTTCGTCATCTGGACCACCACCCCTTGGACCATCCCCGGCAATACGGCCATCTCCATGAACGCGGACTTTGACTATGTGCTGCTCCAAGCCCCCAACGGGGAGGTCTACGTGCTGGCCAAGGAGCTGGCCGAGGGCGTATGCAAACAGGCGGGGCTGGACTTCGCTGACTGCAAAGTGCTGGTGACGCTGAAAGGCTCCGACTTCGAGCTCATGGTGGCAAAACACCCCCTGCTGGATCAGGACTCCGTGATTTTAAACGGCGGCCACGTCACCTTGGACGCGGGCACCGGCTGCGTCCACACCGCCCCCGGCTTCGGCGCGGAGGACTTCGACGTGTGCCAGCGGTACGACAACGCGGGCCTGACCCACATCGGCGTCCCCGTCCCCGTCAACGCCAAGGGCGTCATGACCGACGCCCGCTACAACGGCCAGTTCTACGCCAAGGGGAACGACATGGTGGTGGCCGATCTGGAGGCGGAGGGCTTCCTGCTGGCCAAGGCGAGCATCACCCACTCCTACCCCCACTGCTGGCGGTGCAAGCACCCCATCATCTACCGGGCCACCGAGCAGTGGTTCTGCTCCGTGGACGCCATCAAGGACCAGGCCGTCAAATCCTGCGACGGCATCTCCTGGCACCCCGCCTGGGGCAAGGAGCGCATGGTGTCCATGATCACCGAGCGCAACGACTGGTGCATCTCCCGCCAGCGGGTGTGGGGCGTGCCCATCCCGGTGTTCTACTGCGATGGTTGCGGCGAGTCCATCGTCACCCCGGAGACCATCGCCCATGTGGCGGGGCTGTTCCGGGAGCACGGCTCCAACATCTGGTTTGACAAGACCGCCGGGGAGCTGGTGCCCGCCGGATTCAAGTGCCCCAAGTGCGGCGGGACGCATTTCTCCAAAGAGAACGACATCATGGACGTGTGGTTCGACTCCGGCTCCACCTGGGCCGCCGTGGCGGCCCAGCGGCCCAACCTCCACTACCCCGCTGACATCTACCTGGAGGGCGGCGACCAGTACCGCGGGTGGTTCCAGTCCAGTATGCTGACCTCCATCGCCTGTAACGGCATCGCCCCCTACAAGCAGATCATCACCCACGGCTGGACGGTGGACGGCGAGGGCAAGGCCATGCACAAGTCCTTGGGCAACGCCATGCCCCCCGAGGAGATCATCAAGGACTACGGCGCGGATATGCTCCGGCTGTGGGTGTCCTCCGCCGACTACACCCAGGATATGCGCATCTCCAAGGAGATCATGAAGCAGCTCAGTCAGGCATACCTGAAAATCCGCAACACCGCCCGCTATATGCTGGGCAACCTGAACGGCTTCGACCCGGACAAGGCCGTGGCCGTGAAGGATATGCTGGATCTGGACAAATGGGCGGTGGCGGCGTTCAACGATCTGGTGAAGGCCGTCCGGGCCGGATACGACGCCTACGAGTTCCACGCCGTCTACCGGGCCATCTATAACTTCTGCGTGGTGGAGATGTCCAATTTCTACCTGGACATCATCAAGGATCGCCTCTACTGCGGGGACGACGCAGGCCGCGCCTCCGCCCAGTCCGCCCTGTACCTGATCCTGGACGGCATGACCCGGATGCTGGCCCCCATCCTGGCCTTCACCAGCCAGGAGATCTGGACGGCCATGCCCCACCGGGCCGGGGACGACACCGAGTGCGTCCTGTTCAACGACATCCCGGACTACGACCCCGCGCTGGCGTTGGACGAGGCCGAGACCGCCCGCTGGGACGAGCTGCAAGGCGTGCGGGACACCGTACTCAAGGCCCTGGAGGAGGCCAAGGAGCAGGTGAAGAAGAACCAGGACGCGGAGATTGTTATGGCCCTGGACAAAGAAACCTTTGAGCTTTGGGAAGCGGGCCGCTGCCTGTCCGGCTTCGATGAGGCGGATCTTGCCACCCTGTTCATCGTCTCCAAGGTGATGGTGGAACGCAGGGAGGACACCCCCGCCGAGGGCGGCATGAAAGTGGCGGTGGCCCTCAGCGGCGCCCCCAAGTGCCCCCGCTGCTGGAACCATGATGAGCGCATCGGCACGGACGGCCACCACGTGGAGCTGTGCGACCGGTGCGCCAGGGTGCTGAATGATTCTGCAACCCCTCCTCTCCCTGCGGGAGAGGAGGGCGTAATCCAGAGATTGGAGCGATAACATGGACAGGCCGGTTACAACATTGTTTATGCTTA